>JAEZKN010000224.1 GCA_023415395.1 Actinomycetes bacterium | reverse complement strand
CGAGCGGAGCTCGCGTCCTGCGTCGGCCAAACGGGTCGAGAAGGCACGGTGCGCGGAGCGGAGCGACGCGGACCGACTGCCGTATCGAGACACCAGTCGGTCTCCGCGGCGCGGAGCTCGCGTCCTGCGTCGGCGAGACGGGTCGAGTAGGCACGGTGCGCGGAGCGGAGCGACGCGGACCGACTGCCGTATCGAGACACCAGTCGGTTCCGGGGGCGGAGCTCGCGTCCTGCGTCGGCGGAACGGGTCGAGCAGGCACGGTGCGCGGAGCGGAGCGACGCGGACCGACTGCCGTACCGAGCGCCCCACCGAGACACCAGTCGGTTCCGGACGCGACCGACGACCTCGCTAGGCTCGACCCATGAACGCAGCGGTTGCGGAGCACGATCTGGTCCTGGTGGTCGACTTCGGGGCCCAGTACGCCCAGCTGATCGCCCGCCGCGTGCGCGAGGCGCGTGTCTACTCCGAGATCGTGCCCCACACGATGCCGGTCGCGGAGATGCAGGCGCGCAACCCGAAGGCGATCATCCTCTCCGGCGGCCCGTCCTCGGTCTACGCGGAGGACGCTCCCAGCATCGACCCGTCGATCTTCACGGCCGGCACGCCGGTGTTCGGCATGTGCTACGGCTTCCAGCTGATGGCGCAGAAGCTGGGCGGCGAGGTGGCGCACACCGGGTCCCGGGAGTACGGCCGCACCGCGGTCGAGGTCGTCGACAACGGCACGCTGCTGGCCGAGATCCCGGGGCGGCACACGGTCTGGATGTCGCACGGCGACTCGGTGACCGCGGCGCCCGCGGGCTTCGACGTGCTCGCGTCGACCGAGAAGACCCCGGTGGCGGCGTTCGAGAACGTCGACAAGGGCCTGGCCGGCGTCCAGTGGCACCCGGAGGTGCTGCACACCGAGCACGGCCAGAAGGTGCTCGAGCACTTCCTCGTGCAGATCGCGGGCTGCCGCCAGACCTGGACGATGGTCAACATCGTCGAGGAGCAGATCGAGACGATCCGCGAGCAGATCGGCGACCGCGGCCGCGCCATCTGCGGCCTGTCCGGCGGGGTCGACTCCGCCGTGGCGGCGGCGATCGTGCAGCGCGCGATCGGCGACCGGCTGACCTGCGTGTACGTCGACCACGGGCTGATGCGCAAGGGCGAGACCGAGCAGGTCGAGCGGGACTTCGTCGCCGCCACGGGCGTGGACCTCAAGGTCGTCGACGCCGAGAAGCAGTTCCTCGACGCGCTGGCCGGGGTCACCGACCCCGAGCAGAAGCGCAAGATCATCGGTCGCGAGTTCATCCGCGTCTTCGAGGCCGCGGAGGCCGAGATCCTCGGCGACACCGAGGACAAGGTCGCGTTCCTGGTGCAGGGCACCCTCTACCCCGACGTGGTCGAGTCGGGCGGGGGAGCGGGCACCTCCAACATCAAGTCCCACCACAACGTCGGCGGGCTGCCCGACGACCTCGAGTTCGAGCTGGTCGAGCCCCTGCGCACGCTGTTCAAGGACGAGGTCCGCCTGGTCGGCGAGCAGCTCGGGCTGCCCGCCGAGATCGTGTGGCGGCACCCGTTCCCCGGCCCGGGCCTGGGGATCCGGATCATCGGGGAGGTCACGCGCGAGCGGCTCGACATCCTGCGCGAGGCCGACGCGATCGCTCGCGAGGAGCTCACCCGCGCCGGGCTGGACCGCGACATCTGGCAGTTCCCGGTGGTGCTGCTGGCCGACGTACGCAGCGTCGGCGTGCAGGGGGACCACCGCACCTACGGCCACCCGGTCGTGCTCCGGCCGGTCACCTCCGAGGACGCGATGACCGCCGACTGGGCCCGGCTGCCCTACGAGGTGCTCGAGCGGATCTCGACGCGGATCACCAACGAGGTCCGCGAGGTCAACCGGGTGACGGTCGACGTCACCTCGAAGCCGCCGGGCACCATCGAGTGGGAGTGACCGAGGTCACGCTTCATTGAGGTTTTCTTGAGGCGAAACCGCTTTTTCCGACGCGCTGGGTCGGTAGAGTTGTCATCGAACCGCCGGGGACCCGAGACCCCGGCGGTTCCTCCATTTCCCGGGTGGGTACCGACGGCTCATGTCGACGAACACCCGATTGGTCCACGCCACGCCCGCACAGGTCTGGGACGTGCTCGCCGACGGCTGGCTCTACCCGCTCTGGGTGGTCGGCGCCTCGCGGATGCGCGAGGTCGACGACCACTGGCCGGCGGTCGGGGCGCAGCTGCACCACTCGGTGGGCACCTGGCCCCTGCTGATCGACGACTCGACCGAGGTCGTCGACGCGACGCCCGGGGCCCTGCTGTCGCTGCGGGCTCGGGCCTGGCCGACGGGGGAGGCCGGAGTGACGATCCGCCTGGCGGCGGTCGGCACCGAGACCGAGGTGACGATCGAGGAGGACGCGGTCAGCGGTCCGGCCCGGTTGATCCCGAAGCCGGCCCGCGACCTGCCGCTGTCGTGGCGCAACGTCGAGACGCTGCGCCGGCTCGCCTACATCGCCGAGCGACGCGTCGCCGACGCGCCGGTCGACTGAGCCGCCGACCGAGCTCAGCCGACCTGCTTCCACGGGTCGTGCTCGGCGAGGATCTTGTCGACCCGGGCCTGGTCGAGCCGGGTGACCACGTGCTGGGTCTCCTGGGCGTCGCGCACGCACTTGGCGAGGCTGAAGGCGGAGGTCGTGAGGAAGAGCGTGCCCAGCGTGAGGAAGGCCTTGGGCCAGGGGTCGCTGGGCAGGTAGAAGATCGCGATGAGCATCGTGGCGAGCGCCAGCCCGAACGAGATGGCGGACTGGGCGTAGAAGGCGGTCGTGGTCTTGAGGGCGGGAGTCGTGTTGTCCATGGCTCCACCCTCCCCGCGCGGCACCGGGGGCCGCATGGGCACGGATACTCAGATCGTTTGGGAGACTGCCGCCTGTGAGCCCCTCGACCTCGCCGGCCGCGATCGCCGTCGAGAGCCGGCTCTTCCACGCCCTGGCCGTGCTGCGGGTCGTGGTGCTCGCCAACACCCTGGCGTTGAGTGCCTACCGGTTCGAGAGCTTCCGCGAGCCCGCCGCCGGGCTGGGGTGCCTGGCCGTCATGGTGCTGTGGACCGGCGTCGCGACCTGGGCCTACGCCGACCCGCGGCGCCGTACGCCGGCGCTGCTGGTCGCCGACCTGGCGATCGCCCTCGGGCTGCTGCTGGCCACCCCGGTCGTCAAGGGTGAGGGCTTCAGCGCCAGCCTGCCGGGCTTCTGGGTGATGGCCGCACTCGTCGCGTGGGCGATCCACTGGCGGCTCGTGGGCGGGCTGGTCGCCGGCGCCTTGCTCGCGACGGCCGACCTGCTGCTGCGCCAGGAGCTCGCGCAGTCCGACTACGGCAACGCGTTCCTCCTGGTCGTCGGCGGCCCGATCATCGGCTTCATGTGCGGCTCGCTGCAGCAGATGGCGACCGAGCGCGACGCGGCCGAGCGCGCGGCGGCGGTGGCGGCCGAGCGGGCCCGGCTCGCCCGCGCCGTCCACGAC
>JAEZKN010000196.1 GCA_023415395.1 Actinomycetes bacterium | reverse complement strand
CACCGGCGCAGGGCTGGCCGACGAGGTCGTCGTCGCCGACGCCCGTGACCCGGTCGGCCTCCGCGACGCGGTCGTCGCGGCAGGCGGTCCGGCCGACGTCACGGTGGTCTGCGTGGACGTCCCCGGCTGCGAGGGCGGCGCGATCCTGGCGACCGCCGACCGCGGCACGGTCGTCTTCTTCTCGATGGCCACGTCGTTCTCGGCCGCCGCGCTCGGGGCCGAGGGCCTGGCCGCCGATGTCACCATGCTGGTGGGCAACGGCTACGCGCCCGGCCACGCGGTGTACGCCCTGGAGCTCCTCCGGGAGACGCCGGGCGTGCGGGACCTGTTCGAGAGGAGACTGTGATGGCCCAGCCCCGCCGGAACGGCAAGCTCGACCTCGACCCGGCCACCGTCAAGCAGGCCCGGGCGCTGGCGCGCAAGGTCGGCCGCCCGATCGTGACGACGGCCAAGAAGCACACCACCGTGGCCGTCGAGCGGGCGACGCTGCGGCTGGCCGGCCTCGAGGGCGCGGACCCCGACGGCACCCCGTGGGTCAACCGGCTCATGGACGTGGTCCGGGCCGACACCGGTCTCGAGCACGGCGTCGCGCTGCCCGTCTGGGACGCGCTGCTGCGCGGCGAGGCCGACGACCTGGCCACCCTCGCGGAGAAGGCCTCCGCCGGATCGGTCACCTTCCGCCTCCCCGAGGGCAAGGACGCCGACCGGGCCCGCCGGGCCTCGCGGCAACAGGTCGGTCGCGGCATCCGGCTGATGGACCGGCGCCGGGCCGAGCGCGAGCGGCTCATCAAGCGCTTCGGCGACGCCCCGCGCCAGCCCTGGATCTACCTCATCGTCGCCACCGGCGACATCTACGAGGACATCCCGCAGGCGCAGCAGGCCGCCCGCGAGGGCGCGGACGTGATCGCGGTGATCCGGTCGACCGGCCAGAGCCTGCTCGACTTCGTGCCCGAGGGAGCCACGCGCGAGGGGTTCGCCGGGACCTACGCCACCCAGGAGAACTTCCGCCTGATGCGGGCCGCGCTGGACGAGTCCAGCAAGGAGCTGGGCCGCTACGTGCGCCTGACCAACTACGCCTCGGGGCTGTGCATGCCCGAGATCGCGGCGCTGGCCGGCATGGAGCGCCTCGACATGATGCTCAACGACTCGATGTACGGGATCCTCTTCCGCGACATCAACCCGGTGCGCACCTTCGTCGACCAACGCTTCAGCCGCCAGGTCCACGCCCGCGCCGGCATCATCATCAACACCGGCGAGGACAACTACCTCACCACCGCCGACGCGGTCGAGGCCGCGCACACGGTGACGACGAGCCAGCTGCTCAACGAGTACTTCGCCCAGGAGGCCGGGCTCGAGGACTGGCAGCTCGGGCTGGGGCACGCCTTCGAGATCGACCCCGACGTGCCGGACTCCTTCCGCCTCGAGCTCGCCCACGCGATGCTGGCGCGCGACCTCTTCCCGAACGCCCCGCTCAAGTGGATGCCGCCCACCCGGCACATGACCGGAGACGTGTTCCGGGGCTACCTGCTCGACGGCTTCTTCAACCTGGTCGGCGCCCTCACCGGGCAGGGGATCCTCCTCGTCGGCATGATGACCGAGGCGGTCGTGACGCCGTGGCTCTCCGACCGCGACCTGGCGCTCCAGAACGTCCGCTACGTGATGAACGCCGCCGGCAACCTGCACGAGGACTTCCGCCCGGCCCCGGACGGGTTCATCGCCCAGCGCGCCCGCCAGGTGCTGGGGGAGTCGATCGACCTGCTGGACCGGATCCTCGACCACGAGCACGGTCTCCTCGACGCCATCGCCGACGGCACCTTCGGCCTGATGAAGCGCCCGCAGGACGCCGGCAAGGGACTGGAGGGCGTCGCGAGGAAGTCGAGCGCCTACTACAACCCCGCGACCGACATCTTGGAGGAGAAGTGAGCCAGCTCGTCCGCCCGTACGGCGACACCACCGGCGACGGCATGGTGCAGATCAGCTTCACCCTGCCCGCGCCCCACTCCAAGGTAGCCGAGGGCGCCGCCGTCCAGCTGGCCAACAAGATGGGCATGGACCCGGCGCTCGTCGTGCACGCCAAGCCGATGGGGCCGGACTTCACGTTCTTCGTCGTCTACGGCCGCGTCAACCACCTGGTGGACCTCGACGAGGTCGAGGTCGTCGAGCGCGACTACCCGCTGCTGACGCCCAAGGAGGCGAACGCCGCCATCAAGCGCTCGCTGCGCCGACGGCTCGTCGTCGTCGGCGGCTGCATCGGCACCGACGCCCACACCGTCGGGATCGACGCGATCCTCAACATCAAGGGCTTCGCGGGGGAGAAGGGCCTGGAGTACTACCGCGAGCTCAAGGTCGTGAACCTGGGCGCGCAGGTCTCGGTGCCGCAGCTCGTCGAGCGCGCCCGCGCCGAGAAGGCCGACGCCGTCCTGGTCTCCCAGGTCGTCACCCAGCGCGACGCGCACCTGCTCAACACCCGCGAGATGTCGGCGGCGTTCCGGGAGTCCTACCCCTCCGACAAGCGGCCACTGCTGATCGTCGGGGGTCCGCGCTTCGACGAGTCGATGGCCGGCGAGCTCGGCGTCGACCGCGTCTTCTCCCGCGGCACGACCCCCGGCGAGGTCGCGTCGTACCTCGTCCACCGCCTCACCACGAAGGGTGCTGCCGCATGAGCGCAGAAGTCGGGACCACGGTCGTCCACCGTCGCTACGTGCCGTACTCCCACGCGCACTACGCCGGCAACCTGGTCGACGGCGCCTACAGCCTGGGGCTCTTCGGCGACGTGGCCACCGAGATGTGCATCCGGACCGACGGCGACGAGGGGCTCTTCGCGTCGTACTCCGACGTGCAGTTCCGTGCGCCGGTCCGGGCCGGCGACGTGCTGGAGGTGACCTGCGAGCTCGTGAAGGTCGGCACCCGGTCCCGGGTGATGGCGTTCGCGGTCCACGTCGTCGCTCGGGGCGCGGCGACCGAGGAGCGGCCCGGCGCGGCGGTCGTGCTCGACGAGCCGATCGTCGCCACGACGGCCACGGGCACCGTCGTCGTCCCCACCTGAGCGGTCACCGCACGGCGTGTCGCGCCGACACGCCGGAGACGTCCGGCGAGTTCGGTGGAATTTCGGTGGTCCACATCACGTCGCTGACCTGCACCGATGCGCGTTCGCGCAGGTCAGCGGCCACTTGACGGGACCCGGGGTCGCGATCCACTCTCTACGCCGTCCGCCCATGCAGATCGTGGCCGGCGGACCGGCGTCCGAGTGGCCGTGTCGGAGGATGGAAGTGCCAGCCATCGCTCAGACGCGGTTCGCGGAGGTCGGTCCACCCCCGAGGGTGGACTCGGAGGAGACCCGCGTCCCCTAGACAACAGGCTCGTCCCCGGCAGCCGGTCGGTGACGGACTGGACCGAAGGGTGCGGGTCCCTTCCGGCACACGGGTATTTTCGTCTCATGCTGCTCCGCGTGCTGGCCGCCTTCGCCTCCGGTGTCGTGCTGTCGCTCGCCTTCGAGCCGGTCGCTCTCCCGATCGTGATCCCGTTCGCGGTCGCGGGCTTCGTGCTGTGCTGCCGCGGGCTGCGTGCCCGCAGCGCGTGGCTGCCCGGCCTGGCTTTCGGGGTCGGCTTCCAGTTCGTGCTCATCGAGTGGATGCGCGCCGTCGGCACCGACGCCTGGCTGGGCCTGGCCTCGGCCGAGGCGGCGTTCCTGGCGATCCTGGGCTCGCTGACCGCCGTGCTGGTCCGGCACCGGTGGTGGCCGCTCTGGGTCGCCGCCGCCTGGGTCGCGATCGAGGTGTGGCGCAGCGGCTGGCCCTTCAGCGGCATGCCGTGGGGGCGGCTGTCGTTCGCGACGGCGGACACCTTCGTCGCAGGCGCGCTGCCGTGGATCGGGTCGGTCGGCGTGAGCTTCCTGCTCGCGCTCAGCGGCACCCTCCTGGCCTGGGTCGTGCTCGCCCGAGGCCGCGAGCGCACGGTCGCGGGCCTGACGCTCGCCGGGCTGGTCGTCGTCTCCCTGGTGCCCGTGGCCCTCCCGTGGGAGTCCGAGCCGGAGTCGGAGGTCACCGTCGCGGTGGTCCAGGGTGACGTGCCCGGCGACGGCGACGACATCCTCTACGACTTCCGCCAGGTCACGCAGAACCAGGTCGACCTCACGATGCAGCTGGCCCGCGACGTCGAGGCCGGGGCGACGCCGCGGCCCGACTTCGTGCTGTGGCCGGAGAACTCCACGGCCGTCGACCCCTTCCGCGACGCCCAGACCAACGCCGGCATCCGCGCGGCCAGCGCTGCCATCGGGGTGCCGATCCTCGTCGGTGCGATCGTCGACGGCGGCCCCGAGCACGTCCTCAACCAGGGCATCGTGTGGGACCCCGAGACCGGGGCGGGGGACCGGTACGCCAAGCGGCACCCCGTGCCCTTCGGCGAGTACATCCCAGCGAGGGACTTCTTCACGCGCCAGTTCGGCCGGCTCGCCGAGATCCCGCGCGACATGCTGAGCGGCACGCGGAAGACCCCGCTGCGGATCGCCGGCGTCGAGGTCGCTGACGCGATCTGCTTCGACGTCGCCTACGACGACGCGATCTACGACCAGGTCTCCCGCGGTGCCGAGCTGGTCACCGTGCAGACGAGCAACGCGACGTTCATCCACACCGACCAGGTCGAGCAGCAGTTCGCGATCACGCGCCTGCGGGCGACGGAGACCGGTCGGTGGCTGGCGGTGTCGTCGACGAACGGCATCACCGGAGTGGTCGCCCCCGACGGCTCGGTCGTCGCGAGCGCGGAGCAGCGGACCCAGGACGTCCTGGTCGAGCGTGTCGGGCTCGAGTCGAGCATCACCCCGGCCGTCCGGCTGGGCACCTGGCCCGGGCGGCTCCTCATCGCCCTCACCGCCATCGGGCTCGTCCTGGCCCTGCTGAGGCCCGGCGTCCCGTATGGTCAGCGCCGGAACCGGCAGCAGGCCGCGGACGACGGCCGGCCCGGCTCCGACGTCCCGGTCGCGGCCACAGCGGTGCACGGCGTGAGCGAAGGGGCGAACGGGTGAGTCTGGGACGCGTGGTCGTCGTCATCCCGACCTACAACGAGGCGGAGAACCTCGCCTGGATCGTCGGGCGGCTGCGTTCAGCCCAGCCGGAGGTCGACGTGCTCGTCGTCGACGACGGGTCGCCCGACGGCACCGGGGCGATCGCCGACGACCTGGCGGCCGCCGACCCCCAGGTGATGGTGGTCCACCGGACCGAGAAGGCCGGCCTCGGCGCGGCGTACCTCCATGGGTTCCGCGTCGCGCTCGACGCCGGCTATGACGTCATCGGCGAGATGGACGCCGACGGATCCCACCAGCCCGAGCAGCTCGGCCGGTTGCTGGAGGCGCTCGAGTCGGCGGACCTGGTCATCGGGTCGCGGTGGGTCCCGGGCGGCTCGGTGGTGAACTGGCCGCTGCAGCGCGAGCTGCTCTCGCGTGGCGGCAACCTCTACGTCCGCCTGCTGCTGGGGATGAAGGTCCGCGACGCGACGGCCGGCTACCGGCTCTTCCGCCGCACGACGCTGGAGAAGATCGACCTGGCGTCGGTGGAGTCCACCGGCTACGTCTTCCAGACCGACATGGTCGCCCGCACGCTGTCCGCGGGCCTGGTGGTCGAGGAGGTGCCGATCGAGTTCGTCGAACGCGTGCGCGGCGACTCCAAGATGAGTGGCGCGGTCGCGACGGAGTCGCTCAAGCGCATCACCTCCTGGGGCCTGGCCCACCGGCGCGCCCAGCTGCGCCGAGGGTGGCGAGGCCGATGAGCCGCAGCAGGAGGCTTCGCCTCGTCGCGTTCGTCGTGCTGGTCCTGATGCCGCTGCTCGAGCTCTACGTCCTCGTCCAGGTCGGACAGGTCATCGGGGCGGGATGGACCATCGCGCTCCTGGTCGCCAGCGGCATCGCCGGGACCTGGCTGATCCGCCACGAGGGCGGTCGCGCCTGGCACGCGCTGCGCGAGGCGATCGAGGGCGGGCGGATGCCGGCCACCGAGCTCGCCGACGGCGGGCTGATCCTGCTCGGCGGTGCCTTGATGCTCGCGCCGGGCTTCGTCACCGACGCCTTCGGCGTCCTGCTGATCCTGCCGCTCACCCGGCCGGTCTTCCGCCGGGCGCTCGCGGCGATGGTCGCGCGCCGCATCACGGTCGTGGACGTGACTCGCCCCGGCCGCGGACCCGAGGGCCCGGTCGTCCGGGGCGAAGTCCTCGACGAGGACTGAGCGAGGCTCAGCGTCTCGTCAGGAGACCTTCTTGGTCTTCTTCTGGTTCGCGCGGTGCAGGTGCGCGGGGCCGATCTCACCGTCGCGGAGCAGCTGGAGCCGCTCCTTGAGGATGTCCTCGAGCTCCTTCTCCGACCGACGCTCGAGCAGCATGTCCCAGTGGGTGCGGGCCGGCTTCTCGGCCTTCACCTCGGGCTGGATGCCGGCGACGCTGAGGGCCTCCGCGCCACAGCGCGGGCACTCCCAGACCGCCGGGACGTCGGCTTCGACCGACATCGTGATCTCGAACTCATGTCCCTGCGGGCACCGGTAGCCGACCTGCTGACGAGCCGCGAACTCGATGCCGCGTTCGTCCTCGAAGCTCTGGCCACCGAGCCGCGCTCCCCGTAGCGTGCGCTCTGCCATGGAGCCACCTCCCGAATTTCCTAGATCCCCCGTGCATGTCCGAGACGAGCGCTGCCGGCGTCCGTGACGCCGTTCCCGAGCCTGGTCCTACCCAGACGCTGCTCGTCTCAACCTCATCAACGGTACGGGCCGGGGCAAGATTCCGGGAATCGGCGCCGTGCGCCGACTCACACCACCTCGGGGAGCCGGTTGCCGGCCTCCGCGATGCCGCGGCGAGGGTCGACCCGCAGGAGCAGGACGATGCCGACGACGAAGAGCCCCATCAGCGCCAGCAGCGCAGGACGGTAGGAGTCGGTCAGCTGGTGGACCAGGCCGAAGACGAGCGTGCCGATCCAGCTCGTGCCCCGCTCGCAGGCCTGGTAGAGCGAGAAGTACTCCGCCTCCCGGCCGCGCGGGATGAGCTGGCTGTAGAACGACCGGGAGAGCGCCTGCGTGCCGCCCAGGACGATGCCGATCCCGACGGCGAGGGCGAGGAAGAGCGGGAGGTTCCCGTCCGGCGTCAGCCAGCCCGCGACGACCACGGCCAACCAGATGAAGAGCCCGGCCAGGATGACCCGGTAGGCGCCGCGACGCTGGGCGATCCGGCCGAAGAGCAGCGCCCCGCCGATGCCGACGAACTGGACCACGAGGAAGGCCAGCAGGACCGTGCTCGTCTCGAATCCGAGCTGCTTCTCGCCGTACACGGAGGCGGCGTAGATCACGGTCTGGATGCCGTCGTTGTAGAACAGGTAGGCGACCAGGAAGGTCAAGGTCACGGGGTAGCGGCGCAGGTCCTTGAGCGTGTGCCAGAGCTGCCCGAAGCTCGCCCGCATCAACCCGCCGGGCTCGCTCACGGTGTTCACCGGCGGCCGCGAGCGGATGCCGCGGACCGGGATGATCGTGAAGACCGCCCACCACAGGCCGGCCGAGAGCAGGCTGATCCGCACGGCCGTCTCGGTGTGCTCGCTCAGCACCGTCAGCAGCACGAAGTTGGCCGCGAGCAGCAGGCCGCCACCGAGGTAGCCGAGCGCCCAGCCACGCGAGGACACGCGGTCGCGCTCGTCCGGGCCGGCCACGTCGACGAGCAGGGAGTCGTAGACCACCAGGCTGGCCCCCAGGCACAGCGTGGCCAGCAGCAGCAGGAGCGCGCCGAGCTGCCAGTTGGTGCCGGCGACGAGGAACATCGCCGCCGCGAACGCGCTGCCGACCCACGCGAAGCCACCGAGGAGGCGGGGCTTGCGGCCGCTGCGGTCCGCAATGGCGCCGACGATCGGCAGGACGACCGCGGACAGGATCGTCGAGAGCGTGACGATGTAGAACACCAGCGAGCCGGCCGAGACGTCGAGGCCGAGCACGTGGAGGTCGGTGGTGCACTTGAGGCCCTCGTCCTCGTCGGTGACGAAGCCGCAGGCGGCCCGCTCGGCGACCGAGGTGAGGTACGGCGCGAACAGCACCGCAGCGGTCGTGGTGACGAAGGCGCTGTTGGCCCAGTCGTACCAGTACCAGGCCCGCTGCTCACGCGTGCTCGTCATCGGGTCCTCGCCACTGCCCGCGCGCGATCAGCACGTCCCTGAGTATGTCGGTCCGGTCGGTGAAGATGCCGTCGACTCCCCGGTCCAGGAGCTCGTTCATCTCCGCGGGATCGTCGATGGTCCAGACGTGCACGTGCAGCCCCGCAGCGTGCGCGCGGCGGACCAGGCCGGGGGTGACGACCGTGATGCGCCCGCGCCGGTGGGGCACCTGCAGCGCCTGGAACCGTCGCCGCGTGACGAGGCCGGCGAGCCGGTGGGGGAGGAGCCGGTACGCCGCGATCTCGGCCGGCGTCGCGCAGGTCGGCACCCGGCCGGCCGTGAGCGCGCGGAACCTCGTCGTACGACGACGGGAGAAGGAGCCCACGAGCACCCGGTCCCACGCCTCGCGGGCGGCGATGAAGTCCGCCAGGGCAGGGACGGCGCCATCGGACTTGAGGTCGATGTTGAAGCGAGCCCCGGGGAAGGCGTCGAAGAGCTCGGCCAGGGTCGGGACCGCCTCGCGGCCGCCGACGCGCGCCTCGCGCACCTCGGCCAGGGTGAGCGCCGCGATCTCGCCCTGCCGGTCGGTGACCCGGTCGAGCACGCTGTCGTGGAAGGCCAGCAGCACGCCGTCGCTGGTGACGTGGACGTCGGTCTCCAGGTAGCGGTAGCCGAGCGAGACCGCGTGCCGGAACGCCGCCACGGTGTTCTCCAGCCCCTCGACCTCGGGGTGGTAGGCGCCGCCGCGGTGCGCGAACGCGATCACCGGACCGGGGTCGTCGAGGTAGGTGAAGCCGGTCCGCGAGGTCGCCACGAGGTGCAGTATCCACGGCCCGGGCTCCGCCGCTGACGACCGGAGGAGCGGTAGCGTCGAGCCATGGAGAGCTTGACCTGTCCTCGTTGCGGCACCGAGATGGTCACGCGGGCGCTGAGCGCCTCGCTGGGCGACGGCGAGGTCAGCCAGTGCCCGGACGGCCACGGGGTGTTCCTGGCCCGTGCCGACCTCGGCGCGCTCATCGAGTCCGAGAGCGACTGGCACCGCCACGCCGGCCAGCACACCGCGCCGATGCCCCGCATCACCGCCGACATGGCCGCCCCGCCCGCCGGCAAGACCCCGCCCCGCGCGTGGGTGGAGACACTCTTCGAGTGACCACGGCTCGGTGGTCTCGATACGCTCGCTGGCGCTCGCTACTCGACCGACGGAACGGGCTGACGATCTCGTCGGTCGAGTAGCCCCGCGGCGAGGAGGCGGGCGGGTTCCTGTCGTCTGTCGAGTAGCCCCGCGGC
>JAEZKN010000076.1 GCA_023415395.1 Actinomycetes bacterium | reverse complement strand
CCTCACGTCCGGTGGTTGAGGAAGGCGCCCTGCCGCAGCCCGGTGGTTGAGGAAGGCGCTCTGGCGCCTGTCTCGAAACCACGGGCCGACGGACTCCGGTGGTTGAGGAAGGCGCTCTGGCGCCTGTCTCGAAACCACGGACCGACCGATCTCGGTGGTTGAGGAAGGCGCTCTGGCGCCTGTCTCCAAACCACGGACCGACCGGCCTCGGTGGTTGCACAAGGCGCCCCGCCGCCGTCCGGTGGTTGAGGAAGGCGCTCTGGCGCCTGTCTCGAAACCACCGCACACCGGCGCACCGCCGCTTCTCGGCTGGCCCGGTCTCGACGCGCTCGTGCGACTTCGTTCCTCAGTCGCGTCGCTTGCTCGACCTGGCCGGCCCCACGCCGGGCGCTCGTTCCTCGCGCCCGGCTGGCCGACTCACATCTTGCGGGAGTAGGACCGCACCGACAGCGGCAGGAAGATCGCCACGACGGCCGCGCAGCCGAGCAGCGCCCAGCCGACGTTGGCGGTGAGCGCGCCGTCGTTCATCAGGTCGCGCAGCGCGGAGATGACCAGCGAGACCGGGTTGATCCGCACGAACGCCTCCAGCCAGCCCGGCAGGGTCTCGGCCGGCACGAACGCGTTGGAGAGGAACGTCAGCGGGAACATCACCATCATCGAGATGCCCTGCACCGCCTGGGCGCTGCGGGCGCGGGTGCCGAAGTAGGTGAAGATCCAGGCCAGCGACCAGCCCGCCACCACCGTCAGCAGCCAGCCGGCCGCCACTCCGGCCACGCCACCGCCGGGTCGGTAGCCCATGAGGAGCCCGGTCAGGATCGTCAGCGTCGCGGCGGTCCCGTAGCGGAACAGGTCGGCGAGGGCAGGCCCGACGAGCGGGGCGAGCCGCGCGATCGGCAGCGACTTGAACCGGTCGAAGACCCCCTTGTCCATGTCCTCGCGCAGCTGGATGCCGGTGGCCATGCAGGCGGTGAGTGCGGTCTGCGCCAGGATTCCGGTGATGACGATCGGGAGGTAGCCCTCGACGCTGCCGGAGATCGCGCCGCCGAAGATGTAGGCGAACATCGCGGTGAAGAGCAGCGGCTGGATCGTGACGTCGAACCACTGCTCGGGGTTCCGGCGCATCTTCTTCAGCGCGCGCCACGCCATGGCGAGGCTCTGGTCGAGCGTGTCGCGCAGCGAGGGGCGGGCGGCGACGGAGCGGTCGAGGACCTCGGTCGTCTCGTGCTCGGTCAGCAGGGTGGTGGTCATCGAGACACCTCCATCTCGGGTCGGCCGGGCAGGTCGGTGGTCGGCTCGTCCTCGGTGCCGTGGCCGGTCAGGGCCAGGAACACCTCGTCGAGGGTGGGCTTCTGCACGGTCGCGGAGGCGATCGACAGCGCTGACTGGCGCAGCGCGATGAGGACGTCGGCCGCCTGGTTGGCGTCGACCAAGGCCGCGTTCATGCCGCCGGACTCCGGCGTCAGGACCGGCTCCTCCCGCAGCACCCGGCGTACGACGGCGACCGCGGTGTCGACGTCGGCCGGGTCGGACATCCGCAGCTGGAGCGTGGAGCTGCCCACCGACGTCTTGAGCTCGTCGGGGGTGCCCTCGGCGACCTTGAGGCCGCGGTCGATGACCGCGATCCGGTCGGCGAGCTGGTCGGCCTCGTCGAGGTACTGGGTGGTCAGGAGGACGGTGCTGCCGTCGCGGACGAGCTCGCGGATGGTGTCCCACATCTGGCCCCGGGTGCGCGGGTCGAGCCCGGTCGTGGGCTCGTCGAGGAAGATCAGCGGCGGCCGCGAGATCAGGCTGGCCGCCAGGTCGAGACGCCGGCGCATGCCGCCGGAGAACTGCTTGATCTGCTTGTCGCGCGCCTCGGTCAGGCCGAACCGCTCGAGCAGCTCGCCCGCGGTGGTCCGCGACAGCCCAGCGGGCAGCCCCTGGAGGCGTCCGAAGAGCCAGAGGTTCTCGTAGCCGGTGAGGTTCTCGTCGACCGAGGCGTACTGCCCGGTCACGCCGACGAGCTGACGGATCATGTGCGGGTGCCGGCGCACGTCCACGCCGAAGACCCGGGCGTCGCCGTGGTCGATCGGCAGCAGCGTGGCGAGCATCTTCAGCGTGGTGGTCTTGCCGGCCCCGTTGGGCCCGAGCACGCCGAAGACCTCGCCGCGCCGTACCTCGAGGTCGACCCTGTCGACCGCGCGGAAGTCGCCGAACGTCTTGACGAGCCCGGCGGCGGTGACGGCCAGGTCGGTGTCAGGAACTCGTGTCATGCGACCACCGTCCGGCCCCCCGGTTTCAGGCCGCCTTCACCCCGGTTTCACTTGGTTCCAGACGGTGCACCGCCGCGGTCAGTCGATCGGCTGGTCCACGCACCGGCGGAAGTGGGCGACGACGGCGTCGTCGCCGGTGATCGTGATCTCGTCGGCGGGTCCGCGCCGCCACAGCCAGGCGTCCAGCGCGGCGGCCGGCCCCGTGACGACCGCGTCCGGCGCGCGATCGCTCGCGCCGACCGCGGCGATGTCGTCCTCGTCGTAGGACGTGCCGCTCTCGGGGTCGGTGCCGTTGAACCGTCCGGTCTCCACCCACACCGACTCGTCGCGGTCGGCGATGTCGACCCGGACGAAGTGCCCCGCGCCGGTGAACCTGCCCCACGCGGGCGTCCCGCCGAACATCACGGCGAGCGCCTCGTCGACGCCGTCGGCGGCCAGTGCCGGGTCCAGGGGAGTGAGGGCGCCGGCGGTCTGCTCGGCGTCGAGCCGGTGGATCAGCGCCTCGTGCGCCTGCCGCCGGAAGATGAAGCCCACCGTCTGCTCGTCCGACCAGGACCACGCCTCGTCCGTCGGGTCGGCCGCGGCGAGCGCCGCGACCAGTCGCTCGGTCTGCGCCGCGTGGTGGGCGAGCACGGCCTCGAGTTCGGCGGGCCTCGGCGACTCCTCCCAGTCCGCGTCGGGCCCGGCCGGGCGCCGCTCGATGATCGTCGCCCAGAACTCCAGGACGCCGGCGTGGTGGCCGAGGAGGTCCAGGGCGGACCAGTCCGGGCAGCCCGGCACCCGGGCGGCGGGGTCGCAGTCGGCCAGCACGGTCCGCAGCCGGTCGGAGTCGGACCGGAGGTGCCCGAGGTAGTCGTCGAAGGAGAGTCGCGCCATGGTGAGAAGGTAGGACGGACGACCGACACGCCGGAAACCAGTTACATGGTCATGCATTCGACTGTATAGTCATGCACATGCCGACCAGGATCGCCGTCGCCGGAGCCAGCGGGTACGCCGGGGGTGAGCTCCTGCGCCTGCTCCTCGGTCATCCCGACGTCGAGATCGGCGCCCTCACCGGCGCCTCCAACGCGGGCCAGCCGCTCGGGGCCCTGCAGCCCCACCTGGTGCCCCTCGCCGACAGGGTGCTCGATGCGACCTCGATCGAAACCCTGCGTGGCCACGACGTGGTGTTCCTCGCGCTCCCGCACGGGGAGTCCGGCGGCATCGCGGCCCAGCTGGGCGAGGCCGACCCGAGCACCGTGGTGATCGACTGCGGCGCCGACTTCCGGCTCGCCGACAGCGCCGCCTGGGAGAAGTTCTACGGCGGCGACCACGCCGGGACCTGGCCCTACGGCCTCCCCGAGCTGCCCGGGCAGCGGGAGGTCCTCCGCTCGGCCACCCGCATCGCCGTCCCCGGCTGCTACCCGACGATCTCCACGCTCGCGCTCGCCCCGGCCGTGGCGGGGGGCATCGTCGAGCCCGACGTCACCGTGGTCGCCGCCTCCGGGACCTCCGGAGCCGGCAAGGCCGCCAAGCCGCACCTGCTCGGCAGCGAGGTCATGGGCAACGCCAGCGCGTACGGCGTGGGCGGCGTGCACCGGCACACCCCCGAGATCACCCAGAACCTCTCGGCGCTGACCGAGGGCACCGTCCGGGTGAGCTTCACCCCGCTCCTGGTCCCGATGCCGCGCGGCATCCTCGCGACCTGCACCGCCAACGTCCGCGACGGCGTCACCGCCGAGGACGCCTACGACGTCTACGCCAAGGCCTACGCCGACGAGCCCTTCGTCCACCTGCTCCCGCAGGGGCAGTGGCCCCAGACCAAGTCGGTCACCGGATCCAACGCCGTCCACCTCCAGGTGACGGTCGACGAGGACGCACGACGAATGGTCGCCGTCGGTGCCGTGGACAACCTGTCCAAGGGCACCGCCGGCGCTGCCGTCCAGTGCATGAACCTCGCGCTCGGTCTCGACGAAGGACTGGGCCTCTCGACCGTAGGAGTAGCTCCATGAGTGTCACCACCCCGCAGGGCTTCCGGGCCGCCGGCGTCGCCGCCGGTCTGAAGTCGACCGGCGCCAAGGACGTCGCGCTCGTCGTCAACGACGGTCCGACCTTCGACTCCGCCAGCGTCTTCACCGCCAACCGCTGCAAGGCCAACCCCGTCCTGTGGAGCCAGGAGGTCGTCAAGGACGGCACCGTCAAGGCGGTGTTCCTCAACTCCGGCGGGGCCAACTGCTACACCGGCCCGGAGGGCTTCCAGACGACGCACGCCGTCGCCGAGTCCGTCGCAGGCAGCCTCGGCATCGGTGCCATCGACGTCGTCGTCTGCTCCACCGGCCTCATCGGCCTGACCAACGACCGCAGCCACGTCCTCGCCGGCGCCCAGGCGGCGTACGACGCCCTCCGCGCCGACGGGGGAGACGACGCGGCGCACGCGATCATGACCACCGACTCGGTGAGCAAGCAGGTCGTCGTCGAGGGAGCCGGGTGGACCATCGGCGGCATGGCCAAGGGCGCCGGGATGCTCGCGCCGCAGCTGGCGACCATGCTCGTCGTGCTCACCACCGACGCCGTCGTGCCGGCCGCGGACCTCGACACGGCCCTGCGCGCCGCGACCCGGGTCAGCTTCGACCGGCTCGACTCCGACGGCTGCATGTCGACCAACGACACCGTCACCCTGATGGCGAGCGGTGCCAGCGGCATCACGCCGTCGCTCGACGACTTCACCGTCGCGCTCACCCAGGCCTGCACGGACCTGGCGATGCAGCTGCTCGAGGACGCCGAGGGCGCCGACCACGAGATCGCGATCACCGTGCTCAACGCGGCCAGCGAGGACGAGGCCGTCGAGGTCGCGCGCAGCGTCGCCCGGTCCAACCTGTTCAAGGCCGCGATCTTCGGCAACGACCCCAACTGGGGCCGCGTGCTGGCCAGCATCGGCACCACCGACGCGCAGTTCGACCCCGCCGACCTCGACGTCGCGATGAACGGTGTCTGGGTCTGCAAGCAGTCCACGCCGCACGCCGACCCGGCGACGGTCGACCTGAAGCCGCGCGCGGTCAGCGTCACCATCGACCTCAAGGCCGGGTCCGAGCGGGCGACCGTCTGGACCAACGACCTCACCCACGCCTACGTCCACGAGAACAGCGCCTACTCCTCATGAGCGAGCCGATGACGCCGATCGAGCACACGCACCACGACCCGTCCAAGCCCGACCCGGCGAAGGCCCGCACGCTCGCGGCCGCCCTGCCCTGGCTCAAGCGCTACCACGGCAAGATCGTCGTGGTGAAGTACGGCGGCAACGCCATGACCGACGACACCCTCAAGCGCGCGTTCGCCGAGGACATCGCGTTCCTGCGCTTCGCCGGGTTCAAGCCGGTCGTCGTCCACGGCGGCGGCCCGCAGATCTCCACCATGCTCGACCGGCTGGGGATCGAGTCGGAGTTCCGCGGCGGCCTGCGGGTCACCACGCCGGAGGCGATGGAGGTCGTCCGGATGGTGCTGGTCGGCCAGGTCCAGCGCGAGCTGGTCGGCCTGATCAACGAGCACGGCCCGC
This sequence comes from Actinomycetes bacterium, assembly GCA_023415395.1. Taxonomy (GTDB): domain Bacteria; phylum Actinomycetota; class Actinomycetes; order Propionibacteriales; family Nocardioidaceae; genus Nocardioides. Next base: position 4,773 of record JAEZKN010000076.1, on the reverse strand, counting down.
TCGCGGTCGGCTGCTCCGGTGAGGACGCGGGCCTGTTCACCGCCACGACCACGGGCACCGTCGTCGACGGCGAGGAGGTCGACCTCGGACTGGTCGGCGAGGTCACCGACGTCCGCCCCGAGTCCGTCCTCGACCTGATCGAGGCCGGGCGGATCCCCGTGGTCTCCAGCGTCGCCCCCGACCTCGAGGGCCGCGTGCACAACGTCAACGCCGACTCCGCCGCCGCGGCCCTGGCGATCGCGCTCCGGGCCGAGAAGCTGCTCGTTCTCACCGACGTCGAGGGCCTCTACCTCGACTGGGGCAACTCCGACGACGTCATCGGCGAGATCAGCCCGGAGGCGCTCGCGGAGATCCTCCCGACGCTGGCCTCGGGGATGATCCCCAAGATGGGCGCCTGCCTCCAGGCCGTCGAGCAGGGCGTCCCGCGTGCCACCGTCGTGGACGGGCGCGAGCCGCACGCCGTGCTGCTCGAGCTGTTCACCAACGAGGGCGTCGGCACCCAGGTGCTCCCCGGCGTCGAGACCAAGACCCGGAAGGCGAGGGACTCGCAGTGACCGACTACCAGCAGCGGTACGCCGCCGCCTTGATGAACACCTTCGGCCCGCCGAAGCTCGTGCTCACCCGCGGGCAGGGCGCCCATGTCTGGGACGCCGACGGCAAGGAGTACGTCGACCTGCTCGGCGGCATCGCCGTCAACGCGCTCGGCCACGGGCACCCCGCGCTGGTCGAGGCCGTCACCCAGCAGCTCCAGACCCTGGGCCACGTCTCGAACTTCTTCACCACGCAGCCGCAGGTCGAGCTCGCGGAGAAGCTCCTCGAGCTGCTCGGCCCCGGGGCCGGCGGCGGCAAGGTGTTCTTCACCAACTCCGGCACCGAGGCCAACGAGGCGGCGTTCAAGCTCACCCGGCGCACCGGCCGCACGCACGTCGTCGTCGCCGAGCAGTCCTTCCACGGCCGGACCATGGGCGCCCTCGCGCTGACCTCCAAGGAGGCCTACCGCGCGCCGTTCGAGCCGCTGCCGGGCCACGTCACCTTCGTCCCGTTCGGCGACACCGGCGCGCTCTCGGCGGCCGTGACCGACGAGACCGCGGCCATCCTGCTCGAGCCGATCCAGGGCGAGGCCGGCGTCAACGTCGCGCCCGAGGGCTACCTCGCCGCCGCGCGCGCGGTCGCCGACGAGCACGGCGCGCTGCTGTGGCTCGACGAGGTGCAGAGCGGCATGGGTCGCACCGGACAGTGGTTCGCCCACCTCGGCAGCGGCGTGACGCCCGACCTGGTGACCGCGGCCAAGGGCCTCGGCGGCGGGTTCCCGATCGGCGCCTGCATCGGCGTCGGTGCTGCGGGAGACCTGCTCCAGCCGGGCAACCACGGCACGACCTTCGGCGGCAACCCGGTCGCCTGCGCCGCCGCCCTCGCGGTGATCCGGACCATCGAGGACGAGGGTCTGCTCGAGCACGTCACCGTCCTGGGCCAGAAGCTGCGCGACGGCCTCGCGGCCGACCCGCGCGTCACCGAGGTCCGGGGACAGGGCCTGCTCATCGGCCTCGACCTGGCCGAGGAGAGGTCGGCCGAGGTCGTCGCCGCCGCGCAGGCGGCCGGCTTCATCGTCAACAACGCCACGCCGTCACGGATCCGGCTCGCGCCGCCGCTCGTCCTCACCGACGACGACGCGCAGGCGTTCCTCGCCGCGTGGCCCGCGATCCTGGACGAGGCGTTCTGATGGGCACGCTGCGGCACTTCCTCGCCGACGACGACCTCACCCCGGACGAGCAGGCGCGGGTCCTCGACCTGGCCTTCGAGCTCAAGCAGGCGCCGTACGACGCCAAGCCGCTCGCCGGGCCGCGGACCGTCGCGATGATCTTCGACAAGCAGACCCTGCGCACACAGGCGTCGTTCGCCGCCGGCATCGCCGAGCTCGGCGGGTTCCCGATGGTGGTCGACGGCGCGCTGGCCGGCATCGGCGTGCGGGAGTCGGTCCACGACGTCGCGCGGGTGCTGGGGCGGCAGGCCTCGCTGATCGTCTGGCGCACCTACGAGCAGGCCAGGCTCGAGGAGATGGCGCGGTACGCCGGCGTCCCGGTCGTCAACGCTCTGACCGACGACTACCACCCCTGCCAGCTGCTCGCCGACCTGCTCACCGTGCGTGAGCACAAGGGAGAGCTGGCCGGTCTCACGGTCGCCTTCGTCGGCGACGGCGCGTGCAACATGGGCAACTCCTGGCTGCTCGCCGCGGCCACGGCCGGCATGCACGTGCGGATCAGCTCGCCCGAGGGCTACGCGCCCGACCAGGCCATGGTCGACCGCGCCGCCGCCATCGCGGCCGGCACCGGCGGCTCCGCCGTCCTCGAGCCGGACCCGGTCACCGCCGTGACCGGCGCCGACGTGGTCGTCACCGACACCTGGATCTCGATGGGCAAGGAGGAGGAGGCGGCCGCACGGGCCGAGGTGTTCGCGCCGTACTCGCTCACCACCTCGCTCTTCGAGCAGGCGTCGCCGGACGCGATCGCCATGCACTGCCTGCCGGCCTACCGCGGCAAGGAGATCGACGCCGAGGTCCTCGACGGGCCGCAGAGCGTCGTGTGGGACGAGGCCGAGAACCGCCGGCACGCCCAGAAGGCGATCCTCACGTTCCTGATGGAGGAGGCGCACCGATGAACGCCGTCCAGCGGCCGGGCACCAAGAGCGCCCGGCACCAGCACATCGTCGAGCTCGTGACCCACCACGAGGTGCGGTCGCAGTCCGAGCTGGCCGACCTGCTCGCCGAGAGCGGCATGCGCGTCACCCAGGCGACGCTCTCGCGGGACCTGGTCGAGCTCGACGCGATCAAGGTGCGCGCCCCCTCGGGTGCCCTGGTCTACGCGGTTCCCGCCGAGGGTGGTGACCGACGACCGGCGGCGCCCGTCGAGACGGCCGCTGCCCAGGCCCGGTTGGCCCGGCTGTGCGGAGAGCTCCTCGTGAGCGCCGACGCCAGCGCCAACCTGGTCGTGCTGCGGACGCCGCCGGGCGCCGCCCAGTTCCTCGCCTCGGCCTTCGACAAGGCCGAGTTCCCCGAGATCCTCGGCACCATCGCCGGGGACGACACCGTCCTGGTGATCGGCCGCGAGCCCGAGGGGGGCGACGACCTCGCCCACCGGTTCCTCGCGCTGGCCGACTCCACCCACTCGAACACGAAGGAAGACCCCCAGTGAGCAAGGTCCTGACGTCCCTCCCCGTCGGCGAACGCGTCGGCATCGCCTTCTCGGGAGGGCTGGACACCTCGGTGGCCGTGGCCTGGATGCGCGACAAGGGCGCGATCCCGTGCACCTACACCGCCGACATCGGCCAGTACGACGAGCCCGACATCTCCGGCGTCCCCGACCGGGCCAAGCAGTACGGCGCCGAGATCGCCCGCGCCGTCGACTGCCGCCGCCAGCTGGTCGAGGAGGGCCTCGCGGCGATGGCGTGCGGCGCCTTCCACATCCGCTCCGGCAGCCGCGCCTACTTCAACACCACGCCCCTGGGGCGCGCCGTCACGGGCACGATGCTCGTGCGCGCGATGCACGAGGACGGCGTCGACATCTGGGGCGACGGCTCGACCTTCAAGGGCAACGACATCGAGCGGTTCTACCGCTACGGCCTGCTCGCCAACCCGGACCTGCGCATCTACAAGCCGTGGCTCGACCACGACTTCGTCACCGAGCTGGGCGGCCGCGCCGAGATGAGCCAGTGGCTCACCGAGCACGGGCTGCCCTACCGGGACTCCAAGGAGAAGGCGTACTCCACGGACGCCAACATCTGGGGCGCCACCCACGAGGCCAAGACCCTCGAGCACCTCGACGTCTCGTTGGAGACCGTCGAGCCGATCATGGGCGTGAAGTTCTGGGACCCCTCGGTCGAGATCGCGACCGAGGACGTGACGATCGAGTTCCGCGAGGGCCGCCCGGTCGCGATCAACGGCCAGACCTTCACCGACCCGGTGGCGCTGGTGCACGAGGCCAACACCATCGGCGGCCGCCACGGGCTGGGCATGTCCGACCAGATCGAGAACCGGATCATCGAGGCCAAGTCCCGAGGCATCTACGAGGCGCCCGGCATGGCGCTGCTGTGGATCGCCTACGAGCGGCTCCTCAACGCGATCCACAACGAGGACACGATCGCCAGCTACCACGCGGAGGGTCGCCGGCTCGGTGTCCTGCTCTACCAGGGCCGCTGGCTCGACCCGCAGGCGCTGATGCTGCGCGAGTCGATCCAGCGCTGGATCGCCTCGCTGGTCACCGGCGAGGTCACCCTGCGGCTCCGCCGCGGCGAGGACTACACGATCCTGCGCACCGACGGCCCGGCGTTCTCCTACCACCCCGACAAGCTCTCGATGGAGCGGACGGCCAACGCGGCGTTCGGGCCGCTGGACCGCATCGGCCAGCTGACCATGCGCAACCTCGACATCGCCGACTCGCGCGCCAAGCTCGAGCAGTACGCCGCGCAGCCGCTCGACCAGGGCCAGGTGCTCGTCGAGAACGGCGTGCTCTACGGCGAGATCGAGGCCGGTGGCTACGAGCGGATCGCCGCGAACCCCGAGGCCGCGCGGGAGCCCGACGAGGTCGCCCTGGACCAGGCCGCGATGGAGTTCGGCACCGACTGATGACCTCGCGTCCCGTCCGGCACCGCACGACCGCCCGGGTGCTCCCGGTGAACGGTCGCGGGGAGGTGCTGCTCCTGCACGGGTGGGACCCGGTGCAGCCCGCCGCGCCGTACTGGTTCAGCATCGGCGGCGCGGGCGCCCGCGCCGCGCCGGTG
>JAEZKN010000031.1 GCA_023415395.1 Actinomycetes bacterium | reverse complement strand
CCTCCGCGTGGCGCCGCAGAGCACCGGCCACAACGCCGGTCCGCTCGCCGCGCAGGGCCTCGACGACGTGGTCGTCGTCCGCACCAGCGAGATGAGCACCGCGATCGCCGCCCCGGTCCGCGGCATCGTCCGCGTCGAGGGAGGTGCCGTCTGGGAGCCGGCCGTCGACGCCGCGGCCGCGCACGGGCGCGCCGTCCTCCACGGCTCCTCCCCCGACGTCGGCGTCGCCGGCTACACGCTGGGCGGCGGCATCGGCTGGTACGCCCGCCAGCTCGGTCTCGCCACCAACAGCCTGACCGCCGTCGAGGTCGTCGTCGCCGACGGCACCCTGGTCCGCGCCAGCGCCGAGCAGAACGTCGAGCTCTTCTGGGCGCTGCGCGGCGGCGGCGGCAACTTCGGCGTCGTCACCGCGCTCGAGTTCGCGATGTTCGACATCGCGACGGCGTACGCCGGCATGCTGATGTGGCCCCTGCGCGACATCGAGCCGGTCCTGCGCGAGTGGGCGGCCTGGGCCCCGGGAGCGCCGGACGAGATCACCACCGCGTTCCGGGCCATGCGCCTGCCGGACCTGCCTGACCTGCCGGACTTCCTGCGCGGCCAGGAGCTCGTCGTGATCGACGGGGCCGTGCTCGGCTCCGACGAGCGCGGCGAGGAGCTGCTCGCCGGCCTCCGCGCGCTCCGCCCGTTCCTGGACACCTTCGCCCGCGTCCCGGCCCCCTCGCTGGTGCGGCTGCACATGGACCCCGAGGGCGGTGCTCCGGGCGTCTCGGGCTCGGCGATGCTGGGCTCCTTCCCCGACGCCGCGGTGGACGCCTTCCTCGCCGCGGCCGGCCCGGACGCCACCACCTCGCTGCTCATGGCCGAGCTCCGCCAGCTCGGCGGGGCCCTCGCCCGCCCGCACCAGGGCGGGGGTGCGCTCGACCGGCTCGACGCCGACTTCGTGCTGTTCGGCGCGGGGATGGCGATGAGCCCGGAGATGGGGGCCCAGGTGCACGCGGACGCGCAGCGGCTGGTCGGCGCACTCGCGCCGTTCGAGACCGGCGGCCAGTACCTCAACTTCGCCGAGGACGCCGTCGAGACGCGCGCCGGCTACGCCGCCGACCGGTGGACCCAGCTCACCGGCATCCGCAGCGCGGTCGACCCGCACGACGTGTTCGTCGCCAACCACCGGATCCCGCGGCTCCACGAGCAGGGCGCCCCCACGTCCTGACCACCGGCCGCGGTCACGCTCGAGGTCGGGTCTCCCGGGTCCAGTCGGTCCCCGGGGGCCCGGCCTCGAGCCACGCCTGGAAGCCCATCAGCGAGGACGGCGACATCGCCAGCTCCACGGGTCCGTCGGGCGTGCTGCACACGATCACCACGTGGTCGGGGTAGAGCGACATCTGCTCGGCACCCTCGGGCTCGCGGCGCCCGGCGTAGGTCAGCCGCGAACGCTGCAGGACCCGCTTGGGTCGCGGCCACAGGGAGAAGTAGCGGAACCACTCCAGCGACTCACCGGAGTAGCGTCCGAGGCCGAGAAGCCAACCGCGCCCGGCCCTGGAGGACCGGACGCGGTAGCTGAGCTCGAACGTGCCGCCGTGGCGCGCGAGCAGCCGGCGCCGGACGACGAGGCCGATGCCGAAGAGCAGGACGAGACCGAGCAGCACACCGGCTGCATCCAGCAGCCACTGCCACAGCGGCATCCACGCCCTCCCAACACCGTCCGGAGCAGGGCCCGAAATGACTCGCACCCGCAGGGGTGCTCACCCTAGCGGGCGCCCCTGCGGGTGCGGAGTGCGGGATGGGTCAGGAAGCCTTCTCGACCGCGCGGATGCGCGCCTCGGCCCGACGCAGCAGCCTCTCGGCCTCGTCGTTCGCGCCGATCAGGCCCCGAGCCTCCTCCAGCTCGACCCGCGCCTCGTCGACGTCGATCTCGTGCGGGAGGAGCGCCTGCTGCGAGAGCACCGACACGCGGTCGTTGGCGACCGACAGGAAGCCGCCCTCGACCGCCGCGACCACCACGCCACCGTCGATCGCGGAGATCTCGACGACGGCATCGGTGAGCACCGACAGGAGCGGGGCGTGGCCGCGCAGGACGCCCACGTCACCCTCCGTCGTCCGCGCGATGACCATCTCGGCCTCGCCGGACCACACGGTCCGGTCGGCCGCGACGAGCTCGACGTGCAGCGCCGAGCCGGCTTCGGCTGCCATCAGAGGCTCTTCTGGATCTCGGCCCACTTCTGCTCGACGTCGTCCAGACCGCCGCACATGAAGAAGGCCTGCTCGGCCACGTGGTCGTACTCGCCGTCCGCGATCTTGTTGAACGCCTCGATCGTCTCCGACACCGGGACGGTCGAGCCCTCGATGCCGGTGAACTGCTTGGCGACGTAGGTGTTCTGCGACAGGAAGCGCTGGATGCGACGGGCGCGGGAGACGATGATCTTGTCCTCCTCGGAGAGCTCGTCGACACCGAGGATGGCGATGATGTCCTGGAGCTCCTTGTTGCGCTGCAGGATCTGCTTGATCCGCACCGCGCAGCGGTAG
>JAEZKN010000609.1 GCA_023415395.1 Actinomycetes bacterium | reverse complement strand
GCGTCCTTGATCGCGGCCCAGATGCCGTCGGCGTCCAGGGCGTCCTGCATGACCGAGTGCCCGATGCGGTAGCGGCCGCCGACGCCGGTGGCGTTGCCGACCACGACCACCTGGGCCTGGTCGAGCTCGACGCCGGAGGAGCAGGAGGCCACCGAGGAGTAGAGCGAGCGGTCGTGCATGACGTCCTCGTCGCTGGGCATCTCGATCTCGCCGAGCGCGACGGCGATGCCGAGCGCGGTGCAGCCGTTGGAGAGGTCCATCGACTCGTGGGTGTGCTCGGTCCACACGGTCTTGCCGCGCGACTTGGCGTCGCGGATGGTGTGGACGGTCAGCAGCGGGGTCTTGGTCTGCACGTAGTGCACGTCGGCCGGGTCGGTGATGCCGGCCCGCTCCATCGCGACCTTCACCGCGTCGGCGACCTTGGTGATCATCGCGGTGCGGCCGATGTCCTCGGGCAGCAGCTGCTCGCTCATCGCGAAGCCGACGGTGAGCCGCGACTCCTCGGTGGGCTCGGCGTCCACGGTCGCGAAGATCGTCGCGTGGGGGCTGATCACGCCGTCGGTGCCGCCGGACCACACGATCGGGACCTGCTTGACCGCGTCGGCGTCGGCGCCCTTCTCCACGAGCACCTCGCGGAACGCCCGGTCGGCGATGATCCGCGTGTAGTCGTTCACGCCACCGTTGCCCTCGGTCTTGCCGATGATCGCGATGACGCGCGAGGCCTCCATGACCCCGTCGTCGATCAGCTTCGCCAGCTCGCTGGCGTCGGCGACCGAGTGGATCGGGACCTTGCGTACTTCGATGGCGCTGGGCATCAGGGTTTCCTTTGCTGGTTGGGCCTAGTTGGGTACGACGACGGTGCCGGCGCCGCCGCTGACGGCGTCGGTGAGCTGATCGAGGTCGGTGATGACGGCGCGGGCGCCGCCCTGCTCGACGAAGCGGCAGGCGGCGTCGACCTTGGGACCCATCGAGCCGCTCGCGAAGTGCCCCTCGGCGGCGTAGGCGCGCATCCGGTCGACGGTCACGGTCCCGAGCGCCTCCGCGGACGGGGTGCCGTAGCGCAGGATCGCGTTCGGCACGTCGGTGCCGATCACGAGCACGTCGGCGCCGACCGTCCGGGCCAGCAGGGCCGCGCCCAGGTCCTTGTCGATCACGGCCTCGACGCCGCGCAGGGTGCCGTCGGGGTCGCGCACGGTCGGGATGCCGCCGCCGCCGTTGGCCACGACCACGAAGCCCGCCTCGACCAGGGCCTGCACCGCCGGGGCGTCGAGGATCTCCGTCGGCTCGGGTGAGGCGACCACGCGCCGCCAGCCCTTCTCCCCGCGGTCCTCCCAGGTCTCGCCGTGCTCGACGAGCACCGCGGCCTCCTCGGCCGGCAGGAACCGCCCGATCGGCTTGGTGGGCCTGGTGAAGCCGGCGTCGTGCGCGTCGACGAGGGCCCGCGTCACGACGGTGGCGGTGCGCCGGTCGACGCCGCGTGCCGCGAGGGCGGCCTCGAGCGCGTTCATGAGCACGAAGCCCAACGTCCCCTGGGTCTGGGCACCGCACCAGTCGAGCGGGACGGGCGGGACGACCGCGGCGGCGACCTCGTTCTTCACCAGCAGGTTGCCGACCTGGGGGCCGTTCCCGTGGGTGACGACCACCTCGACCTCGCGCTGGAGGAGGTCCGCGACCGCGGCCATCGCGACCCGGGCCGCGGCGATCTGGTCCTCCGGGCGCGCCCGGCCGTCGGCGTTCGTCATGGCGTTGCCGCCGAGCGCGAGCAGGACCCTCATGGCGTCGAACCTAGTGACCGCGCGGGCCCGGTTCTTCGGCGAGAGTTGCCAAGAGAACGGGGGTCAGGCGAGCACGAAGTACCGGAACCACACGTAGACCCAGGACACGGCGAGCGTCGCGAAGGTGACGACGATGCCGTACTTGGTGAACCGCCAGAAGCTGATCGGGTGCCCGGCCTTGGCCGCGATGCCCAGCACGACGACGTTGGCGCCGGCCGCGACCGCGGTCGTGTTGCCGCCGAGGTCGGCCCCGAAGACGAAGGCCCACCACAGCGGGCTGCCGGAGCCCGGGTTCGGCGACGCGGCGACCATGTCCCCCACGATCGGCACCATCGCGGCGGTGTAGGGGATGTTGTCGACGAACGCGCCGGCGACGGCGGACCCGAAGAGGAGCACGCTCGAGGCGAGCAGCTCGCGCTCGCCCAGCGCGTCGGCGGCCAGCTCGCCCAGGTCGCCGATCACGCCGACCTCGACCAGGCTGCCCACGAGCACGAAGAGCGCCATGAAGAACGCGAGCGTGACCCACTCGACCTCCTCGAGGGCCTCCTCGGGCGTCGAGCGGGCGACGAAGACCATCGCGCCCGCGCCGAGCATGGCCACGATCGAGGGGTCGATGTGCAGCACGGTGTGCAGCCCGAAGGCCACCATCACCGCGGCGAGCACGACCAGCGCGCGGCCCAGCACCGCCCGGTCCTGGATCGCGGCGCCCGGCCGGATGTCGGAGATGTCGTTGGTGACCTCGACGTCGAGGTCACGGCGGAAGAGCAGCAGGCAGAGCACCACCAGCACGCCGACCAGGACGATCGTGATCGGCATCGAGTGGATGAGGAAGTCGTTGAAGGTCAGCCCGCCGCGGCTGGCGATGATGATGTTGGGCGGGTCGCCGATGAGCGTGCCCATGCCACCGACGTTCGACGCGAAGACGAGCGCGATCAGGTAGGGCACCGGCGAGAGCCCGAGCCGCGCGGTGACCGAGAGGGCGACGGGCGCGACCAGCAGCACCGTCGTCACGTTGTCGAGGACCGGCGACAGGCCGGCGGTGATGAAGATGAGCAGCATCATCAGCCGGCCCGGGCGGCCGCGCGACGCCTTCGCCGCCCACAGCGCGAGGAACTCGAAGAGCCCGGTCTGCTTGAGGACGCTGACGATCACCATCATCCCGAAGAGCAGGAAGATGACGTTCCAGTCGACCCCCGTCTCGGAGTCGAAGAACGCCGTCTCGGCGTCGACGAGACCGATGAGCGTCATCGCCGCGACACCGCCGAGGGCCGCGGTGACGCGGTGGACGCGCTCGGTGGCGATCAGGCCGTAGGTGACGGCGAAGATCACCACGGCGGCGAGGACCGTGAAGCTCATGCGGCTCCGTTCTGGATGCGGTGGTACCAGCCGGCCAGGCGGCCTGCCTCGCTGACGGCCTGCAGTCGTCGCTCGACCTCGCCCTGGTCCTCGTGGGCGGCGGCCACCAGCACGTGGTCGCCGGGCCGCAGGACGCTCGAGGGGGTCGGGGTGAAGATCTCGCCGCCCCGCAGGACCAGCGACACCGCGGCGCGCGGGGGCAGCCGCAGCTCGGCGACCTCCACCCCGGCCAGCCGCGACTGCGGCGCGACGGAGAACTGGAGCAGCACCGCGTCGACGTCCTCGAGCGGTGCGGACTCGATCGAGACCGCGCGCGGCCGGTGCTCCTCGGCCGCACCCAGCCGCCGGGCGACCCACGGGAGCGTCGGGCCCTGCACCAGCGTGAACACCACCACGAGCAGGAAGACGACGTCGAAGATCCGGGTCGCGCCCGGCAGTCCCGCAGCCATGGGGATCGTGGCGAGCACGATCGGGACGGCGCCACGCAGCCCCGCCCAGGAGATGAACGCCTGCTCGCGCCAGGGCACCCGGAACGGCGTGGCGCACGCGATCACCGAGAGCGGTCGGGCGACCAGGGTCAGTGCCCCGCCGACGACAAGGGCGAAGGGCAGCGCCTCGACCAGGCGGGCCGGGCTGGCCAGCAGGCCGAGCATCACGAAGAGGCCGATCTGGGCCAGCCAGGCCAGCCCCTCGGCGAAGCTCCCGGTGGTGGCGCGGTGCGGCAGCCGGGAGTTGCCCAGCGTCAGGCCGGCGACGTAGATGGCCATGAGCGCGCTGCCGCCGCCGACGCCGGCGAGCGCGAAGGCCAGGAAGGCGATGGCGAGGGTGGCGATCGGGTAGAGGCCGGACGCCGGGAGGACGCTGCGCGCGAGCAGCCAGCGACCGGCGCGCGCCACGAGGAAGCCGACGGCCATGCCCAGCACGAGCTGGTAGACGACCTCGGCGACGATCCCGATCCCGTTCGCGTCGGTCCAGGCGCTCGACGCGACGACGGTGACCAGGATGATCACCGGCGGGTCGTTGAAGCCCGACTCGGCCTCCACGGTGGCCCGGAGGCGGGCGCGGATCGGCATCCGTCGCAACACCGCGAAGACGGCGGCGGCGTCGGTCGAGGACGCGACGGCCCCGAGCAGGATGGCCGTGCGTAGGTCGACGTCGAGGAGCAGGTAGACCAGCGAGGTCGTGACGACGACCGAGATCGCCACGCCGATCGTGGCCAGCACGGCGGCCAGCGGTGCCACCGGCCGGACCGTGCGCCAGTCGGTGGTGAAGCCGCCCTCCCAGAGGATGAAGGCGAGCGCGATCGAGCCCAGCACCTGGGCGAGCTCGGCGTCCTCGAAGCCGATCCCGAGCCCGGACTCACCGATGGCCAGGCCGATGGCGAGGTAGAGCAGGAGGCTCGGGAGGCCCGCGCCCGTGGAGACGCGAACGGCCGCCACCGCGACCAGCAGCAGCCCTGCGACGACCAGCAGGACCGCGTTGAGGTCAGCGGGATCCATCGAGCGAGACGCCCACCTCGACCAGCGTCAGGTCGACGACCTCGACGCCGTGCCGGTCAGCGACCTCGCGGACCTCGCGACGGAGCGGCTGCGTGGTGGCTGCGGCCGCACGGGTGATGTCGGCCGCCGACCAGTCCGCCACGGTACGGGCGATCGTCTCCTCCGCAGCCAGCTCCGCCGCCGGCCAGGGATCGGTGTACCGGGTGCCCACCACCGGCCGGGGAAAGGAGACCGTCGCCTCCGCCAGCACGAGCACCGGGACGCCGTCCCGGGTCACCGACCGCGCGAGCACCGGCGCGTCGGAGGGCGCCTCGGAGTCCTCGACGAACTGCTCCACGACCGGCAGTCGCCAGATCAGGCCGGAGGTGCGCACGCGGCGCACCACTCCCCGGCGTACGACGGCCACCCAGTGGCCGCGAGGGACCCATCGGACGAGCGGTGCCGTGGCGGTCATGCTCCGAGTCTTGTCGTGCGGGCGGCCGGACCGAATGGGGAGCACCACCCAATTCACTCCGCCCGCGCACGTGCGAGGCTGGACCCGTGCGGTTGTACTGGCGCGTGGTGCTGATCAACGGTGCCGTGCTGCTCGTCGCGACCCTGCTGCTCGTGCTCGGTCCGTTCAGCGTGTCCCGCCACCCGGTCGTCTCCGAGGTCGCGGTGCTCGGCGCCGGGCTCGCGGTGATGCTGCTGGCCAACGCGCTGCTGCTGCGCGCCAGCTTCAAGCCGGTCGAGCAGGTGGTGGCGGAGTACGACGCGATGCTCGCCCGCCTCGAGGACGAGCGCGCCGCCAGCGACGCCAAGGCGCTCGCCGCCCAGGAGGCGGAGCGGCACCGGATCGCCCAGGAGCTCCACGACGAGGTCGGCCAGCAGCTGACCGTCGTGCTGCTCGGGCTCAAGCGGCTCGAGCAGGACACCGGCCCCGAGCTCGCCGCGGAGGTCGCGCTGCTGCGCGAGAGCGTGCGGGAGGGGCTCGACGACGTCCGCCGGGTCGCCCGCCAGCTGCGCCCGGGCGTGCTCGACGACCTCGGCCTGACCAGCGCGCTGGCCTCGCTCACCAACGACTTCGCCGTCCGCAGCCCGGCCAGCGTGCAGCGCAACATCGCCCCCGGCCTGCCACCGCTCCCGCCCGCCGCCGAGCTGGTCTGCTACCGGGTGGCCCAGGAGGCGCTGACCAACGCTGCCCGGCACTCCGGCGCGACCGCGGTGGTGCTGTCTATGAGCCGCGTCGGGGCCCGGGTGGTGCTCGAGGTCACCGACAACGGACGCGGCTTCGACCCGGCCACCGAGGGCGCCGGCCTCAGCGGCATGCGCGAGCGCGCCCGCATGGTCGGCGCGGACCTCGAGATCACCAGCACCCACGGCGCCACCGCCGTCCGGCTCTCGCTCCCGGTGGCGGCATGACGGCTCAGGGAGCGGCCAGGGGCCCGGCGCGCATCCTGCTCGCCGACGACCACGCGCTGGTCCGCCGCGGCGTCCGCCTGATCCTCGACCGCGAGCCCGACCTGACCGTGGTCGCCGAGGCCGGCGACGGCGCCGAGGCCGTGGAAATCGCCCGCGAGACCGAGGTCGACCTGGTCGTGCTCGACATCGCGATGCCGCGCATGACCGGCCTCCAGGCGGCCCGCGAGCTCGGTCGACGTGCCTCCTCGGGCCGCAGCCCGAAGATCCTGATGCTGTCGATGCACGACAACGAGCAGTACTTCTTCGAGTCGCTCAAGGTCGGCGCCAGCGGCTACGTCCTGAAGTCGGTGGCCGACGAGGACCTGGTGGCGGCCTGCCGGGCGGCCCTGCGCGGCGAGGCGTTCGTCTACCCCGGTGCGATGAGCGCCCTGGTGCGCGACCACCTCGACCGGATGCGCCGCGGCGAGCGGGTGCCCGAGACCGTGCTGACCGAGCGCGAGGACGAGGTCATCAAGCTGATCGCCGAGGGACTGTCGTCCAAGCAGATCGCGGAGGCGCTGACCATCAGCGTGCGCACCGTCGAGCGGCACCGCGAGAACATCCTGGCCAAGCTCGGGATGCGCGACCGAACCCAGCTGACCCGCTACGCGATCCGGGCCGGCCTGATCGAGCCGTGACCGGCCACGTGCGGGGACCGACCCGAATCCGGGGACGTGACCCGCGGTCGTCTGGCACCCTTCTCGGACTACCGACGCAGGGAGTCCGTAAAGAGGGCCCCTGCCTGGCCCGAGGACGTCCATGTCGTTCACCGAGTCCGTCACCACCTGCCTGCGCAAGTACGCCGACTTCTCCGGACGCGCGCGCCGCTCCGAGCTGTGGTGGTTCGTCCTGCTCCTGATCGTGCTCGACCTCGTGGGCACGGTCGTCGAGTCCGCACTGGGCCTGGGCTGGGGAGGCGGGTTCGGGCCGCTGAGCACGCTCGTCGGGCTCGCCCTGCTGGTCCCGAGCTTCTCCGTCGGGGCCCGCCGGCTGCACGACACCGGCCGCTCCGGGTGGTGGCAGCTGCTCGTCGTGGTCCCGTGCCTGGGGTGGGTCGCCCTCATCGTGCTGTTCTGCCTGCCCGGCGAGGAGTCCGAGAACAAGTACGGCACGCCCGTCGCCTGACGCTCGCCGGCGGGACGGCTAGCGACCCCCGGCGACCCGCAGCGTGGTGCCGGTGACGTAGGACGCCTCGTCGCTCATCAGCCAGGCGATCGCGTCGGCGACCTCG
>JAEZKN010000545.1 GCA_023415395.1 Actinomycetes bacterium | reverse complement strand
GGTCTGGGGGCCGGCCGGGGCGCCGGGCCGCACGACCGTCGCCGGCGCGATCGCCGCCGCGCTCGCCCGGCGCAAGCGGCGTACCGTCCTGGTCGCCGCCGACCCCTACGGCGGTGCGGTCGCCCAGCAGCTCGGCATCCTCGACGAGGTCTCGGGCCTCCTCTCCGCAGCTCGCCTCGCCGCGTCGGGCCAGCTCGAGGACCGGTTCGGCTCGGTGCAGCGCGGCATCGACGCCCACCTGAGCGTGGTGACCGGGCTGCCGCGCGGCGACCGCTGGATCGAGGTCCGCCCCGGCACCGTCGAGCACCTCCTCGAGGTCGGGCGCGAGCACGCCGAGGTCGTGGTCGACACCGGCTTCTGCCTCGAGGACGACCCGGGCTCCGACTACGGCACCCGCCCCGGCCGCAACCAGATGACGCTGGGAGCGCTCGAGGTCGCCGACGAGGTGGTCGCCGTCGGCAGCGCCGACCCGGTCGGCCTGACCCGGCTGGCCCGCGGGCTGGTCGAGCTCGCCGAGCTCGGCCGCGAGCCGCACGTCGTCGTCAACCGGATGCGATCGACGCTGGGGTGGACCGAGCGCGAGATCGCGACGATGGTCGCGGGCTTCGCGCCCACGGCGAGCGTGCACTTCCTGCCCGAGGACCAGGCGACCCTCGACCGCGCCCTGGTCGCCGGGCGCACGCTCGCGGAGGTCGGCGACTCGCCCCTCGCGCGGGCGGTCGGCCGGGTGGTCGACGGCCTCTACGCGGCGAAGAGCAGGTACAGGCCACCGACGGTGAACGCCACCATGGCGAACAGCAGCGGCAGCTGACCGGTCAGCTGGTGTCGCTTCGGCAGCACCTGGATGGCCCGCTCGTGCGCGGCGATCACGCCGAGCACGTGGCCGATCACGACCGCGAGCACCTTGATCGTCGCCAGCGCGGTCGGGTGGTAGTAGATCCCGTAGTCGGGGTCGTAGCCGGCCGTGCCGAACCAGTTGCTGCCGTTGCTGAACGGGTCGGAGAAGTTGACGAGCGTCTCCTGGCCGACGACCACGAAGTAGCTCAGGTAGTGCGCGACGAAGTAGCCGACCACGATAGGGATGACGGAGTGGGCGAAGAGGTTCGGCAGCGCCCGCCGGCGCAGCCCGTCGCCGACACCGGTGAGCATGCACCCCACGGCGAAGATCGCGCCGGCCCCGACGCAGAAGGCCAGCAGGGCGACGTTGTCGAGCGCGTACTTGGTGAAGGTCTCCTGGGACTGGACGGCCTGGATCCAGTTCTCGGACTCCTTGAAGGAGTCGAAGGCGGTGCTGCCGAAGAGCACCGCGACCACCGCCACCAGACCGGGGCGCGCGACGGTCGTGTCGAGGTTCGCCAGCGGCGTCCGCACGACGAGGAGGTCGCCGCGGCGGCCCCACACCGACATCTTGGCGACCAGCGAGGAGAAGACCTCGAAGGGGTCGGCGCGCTCGTAGAAGGTGTTGCCGAACAGCGCGCCGCCGACGAGCATCACGGCGACGTACGCCGCGCACCAGAGCCGGATCGGGCCGACCTCGGTGGAGTAGGGGTAGACGAGCTCCATCCACACGAACGCCAGCAGGCCGAGCGCGGCCGGCCAGTAGCCCAGGCGCTCGGGGTAGGTGAACACCCCGCGCTCGGGGTCGCCGCCGGAGATCTTCGCGAACGCGAGGTTGATCGTGCGGACCGGGCTGATCGCCTTCCACACCGGGCCGAGGAGCAGGGAGAGCGGCACCAGGCCGACCCACAGCCAGACGTAGAAGATGCCGAGCAGCGGGTTGTTGACGACGTCGCGGCCGAGGACCGCCGCCATCGCGGTGTAGGCGAAGAGCAGGAAGCCCAGCGTGCGCAGGGCGATCCGCCAGCCGGCGGAGTCGACGGTCCGGGCGAGCCACCCGGGCGCGGGTCGCCCCGTGTCCTCGGTGCCGTAGCGCGGCGTGCGCCAGGCGACGGCGAGGACGGTGAAGGAGATGACGAGCGCCGCGGTCGCGCCGGCGATGGTCAGCTCGGTCGGGATCGGCAGGTCCTTGGCCCCACCGATGCCGTGCGCGAGGGTGACGCCGTCGGAGGCGCTCAGCGGGATCGTCAACGGACTTCGAGCTGGACGATCACCTTGTCGAGCGTGTGCGACTCCACGTCGACGGTGCTCGGGGTGTCGATGCCCTGGATGGTCACGGTGCTCTCACCCTCGGCGTACTCCAGCTCCTGCTCGGGGTCGGAGTGCACGTGGATCTCGCCGGCCCGGTCCGCCGTGATCTGGAGCTCGACGTCCTGGCCGGGGGAGACGTCCACCCGCTCGCCGTTCGGCGTCACGGAGCCGCCCTCGAAGGTGACCTCGATGACCTTCGGCTCCGAGCTGGTGTCGGCCGGCTTCTGCTCGTCGCCGCAGGCGGCGAGGGGCAGTGCGCACAGCAGCACGGTCAGGGTCGCGAGGGTTCGACGCATGGGCGCATCCTCCGGGTGTGACGGATTCGAGCGTGACGTCTGTCAGAATCCCATGGTGAGCCAACCGCCGGTACGGGTGGCCCCGTGAGACCAGACGGAAAGAGGCGGAGAGCACATGAGCGAGCGGCTGCGGCCCCGCGACGTGGCGTTGCTGGCCGACGAGTCGCCGTCCACGCCGATGCACAACGCGACGGTCGAGATCTTCGAGCCCGGCGAGTCCGGCTTCGACTACGGCAGGCTCGTGCGCCTGGTCCAGGAGCGGATCTCCTTCGTGCCCCGCTACCGGCAGCGCGTCCAGACCGTCCCCGGACGGGTCGCGAACCCGGTCTGGGTCGACGACGACCGGTTCGACATCGGCTACCACGTACGCCGGTCCGCGCTGCCGCGGCCGGGCAGCCTGGACCAGCTGCGGGAGCTGGTGGCGCGCATCGTGTCGCGCCCGCTGGACCGCAGCCGCCCGCTGTGGGAGATCTACTTCGTCGAGGGGCTGGCCGACGGCCGGGTCGCGATCCTGTCCAAGTCGCACCAGGTGCTGGTCGACGGCATCCACACCGTGGACCTCGGCCAGGTCCTGCACGACACCTCGCCCGAGCCCAAGCTGCTCGGGGGTGACGAGTGGCGCCCGTTCGGCTCGCCCTCGCCCTTCTCGCTGATGGCCGGCGCGGTCCGGGACTCGGTGCGCTCACCGGGCACGGTCGCCGACACGGCCCGCAGCGCCGGCGGCTCCCTGCTCCGCGGGGCCGGGGACGCGCTCGCCTCGGCGGGACGCGTCGTCGACGCCCTGACGAACCGCACGCCGTCGCCGGACTCGCCGATCATCGGCCCGCTCTCCCAGCAGCGCCGCGTGGTCGCGATCAGCACGCCGCTGGCGAGCTACCGCACGATCCGCGAGGCGCACGGAGGCAGCGTCAACGACGTCATCCTCGCGACCGTCACCGGCGGGCTGCGCGCATGGCTGATGGCCCGCGGCGAGTCGATGCGCGGCATCCGCCAGATCCGCGCGGTCGTGCCGGTCTCGGTGATCGACGACGAGCTCGAGGCCACCTCGCTCGGCACCCAGATCGCCCCGCACTTCGTCGACCTCCCGATCTGGGAGGCGAGCCCGGTCGTGCGGCTGCACCAGGTCTCCTACTCCTTCCAGACCCACCAGGACACCGGCCGCGCCGTCGCCGCGAGCCGGCTGGTGAGCATCTCGGGCTTCGCGCCGTCGACCTTCCACGCCATCGGCTCCCGGGTCGCCGCGGCCGAGCGTCGGCGCTACAACCTCAGCGTGACCAACGTCCCCGGGCCGCAGACGCCGCTCTACGCCGCGGGCGCGCGGATGGTCGAGAGCTATCCCGTGCCGCCGCTGCTCGAGGGTCACCCCCTGGCGATCGGCGTGACGTCGTACGACGGCCAGGTCTTCTACGGCATGACCGCCGACCGCGACATGCTCCCGGACGCCGACCTCATCGGTGCCTGCCTGCTCGAGGCGCTCGACGAGCTGCTCGACTCCGCCACCGGCGGCCGCACCCGCGCTCCGCGCGGCCGGCGCAAGCGCAAGCAGGAGCCGGTCACGTGAGGGTCTACCTGCCGACCACCATCGCGCTGCTCGCCCAGCAGCACGCCGAGGGTGCGGTCGTGGTGACCGACGACCTCGTGGTCGCCGAGGACGACAGCGAGGACGCCGAGTACGCCGCCCTGATGACCGCCGCCGACGCCTCGGCCGCGCTGGTCGCCGGTCCCGGCCGCCGCGTGGTCGTCGTGGCCGAGCTGGACCGCGAGCCCGAGCCCGGGTGGACCGTCCCGCTCAAGCGCGTGGTCGCGGTGCACGCCGACACCGAGGACCGGCCCGCCGACGCGGACCCCGACGAGGACCTCGGCTGGTTCGCGACCCAGGAGATCCCCGACCTCCTCGGCTGACCCGAGGCTGATCCGGGCTGGTCAGCGCCGGTCCCGACGGGTTTGGGACGTACGCAGGCGCGGTGAGAGCATCGCAGGCATGGACGCTGTCACCACCCCTCCGGCTCCCACCAACGAGCCGAACCTGACCTACGCGCCGGGCACCCCCGAACGGGAGGCCCTGCTGGTGGAGATCGAGAAGCTCGAGAAGAAGCAGAAGAACCTGCGCGGCTACGTCAACGGGCGCTGGAAGGCCGGTGGCGGGGCTCCGATCGACGTCGTGCAGCCACACGACCACCAGCACGTGCTCGGCACCCTGAAGAACTCCACGCAGGCCGACGCCCGAGCGGCGATCAAGGCCGCCGGCGACGCGGCGCCGGAGTGGCGCGCGATGGACTTCGACGACCGCGCCGCCGTCCTGCTCAAGGCTGCCGACCTGCTGGCCGGACCGTGGCGCCAGCGCCTGAACGCCGCCACCGTCCTCGGGCAGTCCAAGACGCCGTTCCAGGCCGAGATCGACTCCGCCTGCGAGCTCATCGACTTCTGGCGCTACAACGTCCACTACGCCCGCGAGATCCTGGCCGACCAGCCGATCGCGAACAGCCCTGGCGTGTGGAACCGCACCGACCACCGCCCGCTCGAGGGCTTCGTCTACGCGATCACGCCGTTCAACTTCACCGCGATCGCGGGCAACCTGCCCACCGCGCCGGCCCTCATGGGCAACACCGTCATCTGGAAGCCCTCGCCGACCCAGCAGCTCGCCGCGTCGCTGACGATGGAGCTGCTCGAGGAGGCCGGCATGCCGCCGGGCGTCATCAACATGCTCCCGGGTGACGGCCTCGAGGTCTCCGAGGTCGCGCTCGCGCACCCGGACCTGGCCGGCATCCACTTCACCGGCTCCACGCCGACCTTCCAGCACCTGTGGCGGACCGTGGGCGAGAACATCGCGACCTACCGCTCCTACCCGCGGATCGTCGGCGAGACCGGCGGCAAGGACTTCATCGTCGCCCACTCCTCGGCCGACCCCGACGTCGTGCGCACCGCGATGATCCGCGGCGCGTTCGAGTTCCAGGGCCAGAAGTGCTCGGCCGCCTCGCGGGCCTACGTCGCCCGCTCGGTGTGGAACAAGATGAAGGACTCGCTCATCTCGGAGATCGAGTCGATCACCGTCGGTGACCCGACGGACTTCACCAACTTCATGGGCGCGGTCATCGACGACCGGGCCTTCGCCAAGCACAAGGCGGCGATCGCCCGGGCCAAGCGCCAGCGCAAGCTGGACATCCTCGTGGGCGGCACCCTCGACGACTCGGTGGGCTACTTCGTGAACCCGACCGTGGTCGAGGGCGGCGACCCGACCGACGAGATGTTCACGACCGAGTACTTCGGCCCGATCCTGGCCGTGCACGTCTTCGACGACGCCGACTACGAGAAGGTCGTGCGCAACATGGAGTCGATCGCGCCGTACGCGCTGCCCGGCTCGATCATCGCCCAGGGCCGCCGGGCGATCGCGTGGGCGCAGGAGGAGCGGCGCTTCGCGGCTGGCAACTTCTACGTCAACGACAAGCCGACCGGTGCGGTCGTCGGGCAGCAGCCCTTCGGCGGCGGGCGGGCGTCGGGCACCAACGACAAGGCCGGCGCCGCGGTCAACCTGCTGCGCTGGACCTCCCCGCGCTCGATCAAGGAGACCTTCGTCCCGCCGACCGACTACCGCTACCCGTACCTGGGCCGATGAGCGGTCGATGATCCTGCTCCACATGGGTGCGCTGCACCCGATCGAGAAGCTCCTGACGCTCGCGCTGGCCTTCGGCCCGTTCCTCGTCCTGGCGGCGGTGATCCTGCTGCGCCGCCGCCAGGACCGGGCCGAGGAGCAGTCCCCGCAGGAGACTCAGCGGGACAGGTAGTCGCGCCCGGCCTCGTTCTCGGCGCGGAGCGCCTTGCGGAGCATGTCCGCGACCAGCTTCTCGATCTTGCCGCCGACCAGGGGGATCCGGACGCGGATCTCGAGGTCGACCTTCTCGACGGTGCCGCCGTCGGTCTCCTCCAGGACGGCGGTGCCGACCATCTCCCCGGGCTTGCCGGGGATCGTCACGTGGACGGCGGCGTGCCGGCCGTCGGTCCAGGTCTCCTCCTGGACGATCTCGATCTCGTCGCCGACCAGCTTGGTGGCGAACGACGGCAGCCCCTGGGCCGGCTGCACCTGGTCGATGGTCACGACCGTCGCGTCGCCGGACTCCGTGACGCTCGCCGAGGCGCGCACCACCCGCATCCGGTGACAGGCCTCCTCCCGGAACGCCGGGTCGGTCAGCATCGCGTAGACGGCGTCGGGCGTGGCGTCGTAGGCCAGCTCGACGGTCACCGTGGTCGCCATCAGCGCCCACCTGCCGGGTCGTGTCGGATCTCCATGGCGTCATAGTCTCAGCCGCATGAGCGACGACAAGGCGTCCGAGACGTTCGTCTCCTTCGGCGAGCAGGGTGCCCAGCTGACCTACGGGTCCTACCTCCGCCTGCCCCAGCTCCTCGACTCCCAGCACCTCGAGTCGGACCCACCGGCGCACGACGAGCTGCTCTTCATCACCATCCACCAGGTCTACGAGCTGTGGTTCAAGCAGCTCCTGCACGAGGTCTCGTCCGCGCGGGACGCGATGCTCGCCGGGGCCGACGGCGGGCGCCTGTGGTGGGCGCAGCACCTGCTCGCGCGGGTGCACGTGATCGAGCGGGTGCTCGTCCAGCAGATCGACGTCCTGGAGACCATGACCCCGCAGGACTTCCTGGAGTTCCGCCAGCGGCTGGCGCCGGCCAGCGGCTTCCAGTCGGTGCAGTTCCGCGAGCTGGAGTTCCTCTCCGGCGCCAAGGACCCGAAGTACCTCGACCGCTTCAAGGGCATCACGCCCGCCGAGAAGGAGCGTCTCGACGCCCGGCTCGGCGAGCCGACCCTGTGGGACGCGTTCCTCGCGGTCCTGCGCTCCTTCGGGCTGGCGGCCGACACCGACGCGGCGGTCTCGGCGTCGCTGCGCACCGCCGCCCACGACCGCGACCAGTACGCCGTGGTGTGGGCGCTCGCCGAGGCGCTGCTCCAGCACGACGAGCTGGCCGCCAGCTGGCGTGCCCGCCACGTCGTCATGGTGGAGCGGATGATCGGCGCCAAGTCCGGGACCGGGGGGTCCAGCGGCTCGACGTACCTGCGCTCCCGGCTGCCCGTGCAGTACTACCCGCTCCTCTGGGACCTCCGCAGCGAGCTGTGAGCCCCGGCGGGGCGGACTGGTGGGTAACCGAGTCCGCGTCCTAGGGTCGGAGGCGTGTCAACGGCGACGCGTGATCTCGACCTGTCCACCCTCCTGGCCGGAGCCATCGAGCTGGCTCGGAGCGGCAAGGGGACGGGGGGACCGCCGCACGACCGGGCCGAGACGCTGGTGCGGGCCTACTACCGCCACGTCGCGGTCGAGGACCTCGCCGGACGCAGCGACGTCGACCTCTACGGCGCGTTCGCGTCGCACTACCGGCTCGCGGACAGCCGCCCGCAGGGGACCGCCCGGGTACGCGTCTTCACGCCTACCACGGCCGAGCACGGCTGGGCGGCCGACGGGCACTCGGTGGTCGAGGTCGTCGTCGACGACATGCCCTTCCTGGTCGACTCCTTGACGATGGAGCTCTCGCGCCAGCTGCGCGACGTCCACCTGGTCATCCACCCGCTGCTGGACGTCCGTCGCGACATCACCGGCACGGTCCTGGGCGTGAGCCCGGTCGACGAGGCCGACGACACCCACAACGACACCCAGGACGGCATGGACCAGGAGGTCCGTGAGTCCTGGATGCACATCGAGATCGACCGGCTGCCCGACGACGAGGACCTCGGCGCGATCGAGGACGCCCTCCAGCGCGTGCTGCGCGACGTGCGCGAGTCCGTCGAGGACTGGGCCAAGATGCACGCGCAGGTCGCCGACATCGTCCGCGAGCTCGAGGACGCGCCCGCGGGCGTCGACCCCGAGGAGGCCCGCCAGGCCCGCGAGCTGCTGCAGTGGCTGGCCGACGACCACTTCACCTTCCTCGGCTTCCGTGAGTACGCCCTCGAGCGTCGCGAGGACGGCCCGGAGCCGGGCGAGTACCTGCGAGCGGTCCCGGGCTCGGGCCTCGGCATCCTGCGCGCCGACCAGGACATGGCGGCCAGCGGCCGGCTCCCCGAGGCCGCCGCGGCCAAGGCGCGCGAGCCGCGGGTGCTGGTGCTGACCAAGGCCAACTCGCGCTCGACCGTCCACCGGCCGGCCTACCTCGACTACGTCGGCGTGAAGAAGTTCGAGAACGGCGAGGTGGTCGGCGAGCGTCGCTTCCTCGGGCTCTACTCCAGCGCGGCCTACACCGAGTCCCTGACCCGGATACCGCTGCTGCGGGAGCGCGCGGAGGCCGTGCTGAAGCGGATCGGCTTCTCCCCGAACAGCCATGACGGCAAGGCCCTCATGGACACGCTGGAGACCTATCCGCGCGACGAGCTCTTCCACACGCCCGTCGACGAGCTGGCGCCGATGGCCGAGCAGGCGATGCACGCCCGCGAGCGTCGCCACCTGCGGCTCTTCATCCGGCGCGACACCTACGGCCGCTACGTCTCCGTGCTCGTCTACCTGCCGCGCGATCGCTACAACACCTCGGTCCGCGAGCGCTTCGCCCAGCTGCTCAAGGAGCAGCTGGGCGGCGAGTCGGTCGAGTTCACCGTGCGGCTGACCGAGTCCACCACCGCCCGGGTGCACTTCGTGGTCCACCCGCCCAAGGGCACGGCGATCCCCGAGGTCGACACCGCCGACCTCGAGCGCCGCCTGCAGGAGGCCTCCCGGTCCTGGCGCGACGACTTCGCCGTCGCGGTGCGCGACGAGTACGGCGAGGAGGCCGGCTCCCGGCTGGCCCGCCGCTACGCCGACTCCTTCCCCGAGGCCTACAAGGAGGACTTCACCCCCCGGCGTGGCGCGGTGGATCTCGGGCGCCTCGAGGCGATCGAGGTCGGCGAGGACGGCACCGGCATCGACCTGGCGATGTACGAGGACCTCGACGCCGGTCGCGGCGAGGCCCGGCTCAAGGTCTTCCGCATCGGCCGGCCGCTGTCGCTCTCCGGCATCCTGCCGACGCTGTCGTCGATGGGTGTCGAGGTCGTCGACGAGCGGCCCTACGAGCTGGACGGGTTGGAGCGGCCGACCTACATCTATGAGTTCGGCCTGCGCTACGGACGCCCCCTGCCCGACGACTCGCGCGAGCTCTTCCAGGACGCGGTCCGAGCGGTGTGGGACGGCTACAACGAGATCGACGGCTTCAACGCGCTGGTCCTCGGCGCGGGTCTCACCTGGCGCCAGGCCACCGTGCTGCGGGCCTACGCGAAGTACATGAAGCAGGGGAACTCGCCGTTCGCCCTCGACTACATCGAGGGAGCGCTGCTCCAGAACGTCGACATCACCCGGCTGCTGGTGCTGCTCTTCGAGATCCGCTTCGACCCGGCCTCGGACCGGTCGCGCGCGGAGATGGTGGAGGAGCGGATCGCGCGGGCGCTGGACGACGTCGCCAGCCTCGACCACGACCGTATCCTGCGCTCCTACCTCACGCTCGTCCGGGCCACCCTGCGCACCAACTACTTCCAGCCCGCCGAGGACGGCGCGCCCAAGCCGTACCTCTCCTTCAAGCTCGAGCCGTCCGCCATCCCGGACCTGCCCGAGCCGCGGCCGCGCTTCGAGATCTTCGTGTACTCCCCGCGTGTGGAGGGGGTGCACCTGCGCTTCGGCGCGGTCGCGCGCGGCGGCCTGCGCTGGTCGGACCGCCGCGACGACTTCCGCACCGAGGTCCTGGGCCTGGTCAAGGCGCAGATGGTCAAGAACACCGTGATCGTGCCGGTCGGCGCCAAGGGCGCGTTCTTCTGCAAGCAACTGCCTCCCCCGTCCGACCGCGAGGCGTGGCTGGCCGAGGGGGTCGCCTGCTACAAGACCTTC
>JAEZKN010000399.1 GCA_023415395.1 Actinomycetes bacterium | reverse complement strand
CCGGCGCCGCCGCGCCGGTCACCGCCGACTCGTCCACGCTCAGCCCGGCGCCCGAGACCAGGGCGGCGTCCGCCGCGACGACGTCGCCCGCCTCGAGCCGGAGGATGTCACCCGGCACCACCTCCGGGCTTCCGACCCGGCGGGCCGCACCGTCGCGCAGGACGCTCGCGCTGGGCGTCGCGAGCCGGTCCACGGCTGTGACAGCGGCCGCCGCCCGGGCCGCCTGCACGACACCGATCAGGGAGGAGAGGACGACGACCACAGCGACGACCCACGCATCGGCGACGTCGCCGAGCAGCACCACCAGGACCCGCGCGGCGAGCAGGAGCGGGGTCATCGGGTCCAGGAGCTGGTCGAGGACCCGGGACGGGACGCCCCGGGCCGTGGGCCGGGGCACCGAGTTGGGTCCGACCCGTGCCAGCAGCTCGGCCGCCTCCGCGCTGGTCAGCCCCGGCACGCCGGCGTCGGCCCCGCTCGTCACCTCGTGAGGCTCCTGGCCCGCTCGAGGACCGGGCCCGGCGTGGCCAGACCGGTGCGAGGGGCGACGACCCGCACCGGGCAGGCGGCACGGCGCAGCAGCGCTCGGATCGTGCCCCCGAGCGCGGCCACGCGCCCGTGCGGCCTGCGCACGACCCCCACGGAGCCACTCGTGCGAGAGGCCTCCAGGAGGGCCCGGACGGGTCGGGCGTGGACGATGTCGACCTCGACCTCGACCCGCGGGAACTCGACCTTCCAGTCCCGCAGGAGCCTCTCGACCGCCTCGGACGCTCGGTCGCCGGGACCGGTGGGGCTCACCCGGGCGACGATGATGTCGTCGTACACGCCGGGCAGGCTCCAGGCGTGCAGGACGACCAGGCGTCGCCCCTGCGCCTCGGCCGTCGCGAACCCGTCCCCGAGCAGCTCGAGCGAGTGGGCCGGCGACTTCAGCCCGACCACGACCGGCCCGCGCGACCGCTCGGGATCCCAGTCCGCCGGCACGACGACGACCGGGCAGCCGGCGCGGGCAGCCACCCCCGCTCCGGCGTTCGCCCGACGCGCCTGCTCGGACAGCACGTCCGGGTCGCGCCCGAGGAAGAGGACGTCCGCGTACGCGCTCTCCGCGGCGAGCTCCGCTGCGATCCCACCGCGACGCAGCACGGCCTCGATCTCCAGGTCCGGCGCCTGCGCCGCGGCGGTCGCCGTCGCCTCGGCGAGCAGCCGGGCGCCGTCGGTGGCGAGCACCTCGCTCGTCGAGGGATCGAGGGCGAGCATCGGGAAGCTGTCGGGGACGACGTGGACGAGCTGGAGGGGAGCACCGCGCCGGCGTGCCTCGGCGCTCGCGGTCCGCAGCGCGGCGATCGTGGCGTCCGAGCCGTCGACGCCGACGACGACGGGGCGGACCTCGCTGGGCATCATGCACGCCTCCCTTCGGAGGTCCCGGCTCAGACGGATGCCCCGACGACGATGATGGCCAGGCTGATGACACCGACGATCGCGACCAGCGGCAGCACGAAGCGCAGGTAGCGGTCGTAGCGGACCTTGGCGAGGGCGAGGCCACCCATGACCACCGCCGAGGTGGGCGTCACGAGGTTCACCAGGCCCGACGCGGACTGGTACGCCGTGACGACGATCGCCCGGTTCACGTCCGCGAAGTCCGCCAGCGGCGCCAGGATGGGCATCGCGAGCGCGGCATGGCCGGAGCTGGAGGGGACGAGGAAGGCCAGCGGCAGGTTGATCAGGAACATCAGGCCGGCGAACACGCCCGAGTCGGTCCCGCTGACGATGTTCTCCATCGAGTGCAGGATGGTGTCGGTGATCTGGGCGTTGTTCATGATCACGGTGACCCCGCGGGCCAGGACGATGATCAGGCCGACCCCGATGAAGTCGCCCGCTCCCCGGACCACGGTGTCCGTCAGCCCCTTCTCCCCCAGGCCCCCGATGAGTCCTACGACGATGGACGCCACGAGGAACAGCGCGGCGAGCTCGGGGAAGTACCAGTCGAGCTGCCAGGGGTAGCTGGCCGCGTCCGGGCCCTCGATCACCTGCGCCCAGGGAACGATCGCGAAGATCATGAAGACGAAGGTGAAGCCCACGATCGCCAACGTCCAGGACTGCCGGTGCGTGAGCTCCGGCGCTCCGCGCAGCCCCTGGTGGCGCAGCTCGTCGTCGCCGGGAGCGTCCGCTGCCAGGCTCGTCTCCGGGTGGGCCTTCACCCGGCGCGCGTACCGCAGCACCCACCACATGGCGACCGGGACCAGGATCAGGTACATGAGGAACCGCAGCCCGATGCCGTCGCCGATCGAGATGTCGGCGGCGCCCGACGCGACCCCCGTCGCGAAGGGGTTGACCGTCGAGGACAGGGTGCCGATGCCGGCTCCGACCATGATGATCCCGACGGCGACCATCCGGTCGTAGCCCAGCGCCAGCACGAGCGGGATGATCAGCGCGTAGAACCCGAGGGTCTCCTCGGCCATGCCCTCGGTGGTGCCGCCGATCGAGAACAGCAGCATCAGCACGATGACCAGGGCTGCACCGCGCCCGCTCATCCGGTTCGCCACCCGGGCGACGCCGTTGTCGATCGCCCCCGTCGCCATGGCCATCGTGATGAAGATGCCGATGGCGATCACGAACAGGAAGACGCCGGCCGCGCCGTAGAGCTCACCGCTCTCGTAGGGGCCGATGAAGCCGTCGGCGTTCTGCACGCCGTACAAGCCGTTCACGGGCGCCAGGAAGAGCTGCATGAGGCGGTCGGCGAAGCTCAGCGCGCTGTCGGTGTGCTCGTAGCTGCCCGGGACCGGCGCGCCGTCGTCGCCGGTCCGGTAGGTGCCGGTCGGGATGACGAACGCGAGCACCCAGACCGCGACCGTGACCAGGAACAGGACGGTGAACGCGCTCGGGAAGCGCATCGTGCGAGGTTCGGTGGACTCGTCCTCGGCGTCGGGCTGGGGTCCTGGCGACGGTACCGGCGCCTGCGGGTCGGTCATGCCCTGCTCCGTTCTCCGGTCCGTTCTCGGGCGAGAGGTCTGCTATCCCACGGAACCGCGCACCTCCCTTCCGGCTGACGTGCCGAATGACTCTCCGGCTCCCCTGACCTTCGGCACTCCTGACGCCCCGCGGTTGCGCGCAGGGTCGAGGAAACAGACCGAGACGAAGGAATCGAGGACCCGGCATGACGCTGCACGTGGACTCGGAGGTCGGCCGGCTCAAGCAAGCGATCCTGCACCGGCCCGACCTCGAGCTGAAACGACTCACCCCCACCAACCACGACGAGTTCCTGTTCGACGACGTGCTCTGGGTCAAGCAGGCCAAGCTCGAGCACGACGCCTTCGCGGAGGCCTTGCGCGAGCAGGGCGTCCGGGTGCACCTGCTCCACGAGCTGCTGATGCAGACGCTCGGGGTCCCCGAGGCCCGCAAGTTCGTGCTCGAGCAGTCCTTCGACGAGCTGGTCTACGGCCCGATGGCGCTCAGCAGCCTGCACGAGGCCTTCGGCTCGATGCCGGACGACGAGCTCACGACGTACCTCATCGGTGGCATCACGAAGCGGGAGCTCCTCGAGCGCGTGGCCGAGCCGGACTCGATCGTCGTGCAGGCGCTCGACCTCGACGACTTCCTCCTCCCTCCGCTGCCGAACCACCTCTTCACCCGCGACACCTCCGCCTGGGTCTACGACGGGGTCTCCATCAACTCGATGCGCAAGCGGGCGCGGATGCGCGAGACGATCCACTACGAGGCGATCTACCGCTGGCACCCGCTCTTCACCGACAGCAGCTTCCAGGTGTGGGGCGAGGGGCGGGTCAACGGGTCGGCGACGACCGAGGGCGGCGACATCCTCGTGCTGGGCCGGGGCGTCGTGCTGATCGGCATGAGCGAGCGGACCACGCCGCAAGGCGTCGAGCGCCTGGCGCGCCAGCTCTTCCGCGCGGGGAGCGCCTCGAAGATCGTCGCGCTGTCGATGCCGATGTCGCGTGCCTTCATGCACCTCGACACCGTCATGACGATGGTGTCCGAGGACACCTTCACCAAGTACGTCGGCCTCGGGATGCTGCCGTCGTACACGATCGAGCCCGGCGACGCCGAGCACGAGCTGAAGGTCACCGCGCACGCGCCCGAGGACATGCACCAGGCGATCGCCAATGCCCTCGGCCTGGACTCGATCCGGATCCTCAC
>JAEZKN010000417.1 GCA_023415395.1 Actinomycetes bacterium | reverse complement strand
CCGTCGAAGACGGCGACCGCGCCGTCGAGCACGCGCAGCGAGCGCTCCACCTCGACGGTGAAGTCGACGTGGCCGGGCGTGTCGATGATGTTGATCTGGTTGTTCTTCCAGAAGCAGGTCGTCGCGGCCGACGTGATCGTGATGCCGCGCTCCTGCTCCTGCTCCATCCAGTCCATCGTGGCCGCGCCCTCGTGGACCTCACCGATCTTGTAGTTGATCCCGGTGTAGAAGAGGATCCGCTCGGTGGTCGTCGTCTTGCCGGCATCGATGTGGGCCATGATGCCGATGTTGCGGACCCTCGTCAGGTCCGTGAGCACGTCCAGTGCCACAGGTGTACGCCCCTTGTCGGTCTAGCGTCGGTGCCCGCCGGGCCCGCCCTCGTGGGGGCGGGCCGGCGAGCGACCCGGGTCTACCAGCGGTAGTGCGCGAAGGCCCGGTTGGACTCGGCCATCTTGTGGGTGTCCTCGCGCTTCTTCACCGCGGCACCGAGGCCGTTGGAGGCGTCGAGGATCTCGTTCATCAGCCGCTCGTGCATGGTCTTCTCGCGGCGGTCGGCCGCGTAGCCGACGAGCCAGCGCAGCGCGAGCGTGGTGCCGCGCGTGCCCTTGACCTCGATCGGGACCTGGTAGGTCGCACCGCCGACGCGGCGGGACTTGACCTCGATGGCCGGCTTCACGTTGTCGAGCGCGCGCTTGAGCGTGACGACCGGGTCGGTGCCGGTCTTCTCGCGGCAGCCCTCGAGCGCGGTGTAGACGATGCGCTGAGCAACCTGCTTCTTGCCGTCCTGCAGGACCTTCGAGACGAGCTGGGTCACCAGCTGCGACCCGTAGACCGGGTCGACGTCGATCGGCCGCTTCGGAGCGGGACCCTTGCGCGGCATATCAGCTCTTCTCCTTCTTGGCGCCGTAGCGGCTGCGAGCCTGCTTGCGGTTCTTGACGCCCTGGGTGTCGAGGGTGCCGCGGATGATCTTGTAGCGGACACCGGGGAGGTCCTTCACCCGGCCGCCGCGGACGAGCACGATCGAGTGCTCCTGGAGGTTGTGGCCCACGCCCGGGATGTAAGCGGTGACCTCGACGCCACTGGACAGGCGCACACGGGCGACCTTGCGCAGAGCGGAGTTCGGCTTCTTCGGGGTGGTGGTGTAGACGCGCGTGCAGACGCCTCGGCGCTGCGGCGATCCCTTCAGGGCAGGCGTCTTGTTCTTCGACACCTTGTCCTGGCGGCCCTTGCGGACCAGCTGGTTGATAGTGGGCACCTGGTGGTTCCCCTTCTTTTCCGCTCTCAGTACGGGCGCTCTGCCCGCACGGTGTCCTGCTCCGTGTCCGGCTGGTGCGAACCCAACCCGCGCTGCTCGCCCCCGAGGTCGGGCGTGTCGCCCGGCCCACAGATCAGCGGGAGCCGCTCACGGTCTCGCCGACGGGGATTTCCGTGCCGGAGCCGAGAGCCTGTTCACTCGACTGCTTCCGGGCACGCACAACGGCCTGGTTGTCCCAGACACGAGGATTAAGGCTACCCGGCGCCTCAACGGCACGCAAAACGTTGCGGGCGCCTCCGCGGAGCCGTGCGTAGACGGCGAGCGCCAAGAGTACTCCGAGGATCGTCAGCACGCCGCCGATGACCAGAGTCCAGCGGGCGCCGAGGTGGGTGCCGATCCAGCCGATGATCGGCGACCCGAGCGGCGTACCGCCCAGCACGATGGTCATGTAGAGCGCCATGACGCGGCCGCGCAGACGGGGGTCGGACTCCAGCTGCATGGTCGCGTTGGCCGAGTTGAGCAGGGTCAGGGTGCAGAACCCGATGACCGGCACGAACAGCGCGAAGGCGACGTACGACGGCAGGAACCCGGCCACGATCTCGGCCACGCCGAAGCCCAGGGCCGCGCCGATCATCAGCCGCATCCGGATCCGCACGCGGCGCGCCGCCATCAAGGCACCGGTCAGGGAGCCGACCGCCATCGCCGAGCCCAGGATGCCGAACTCGCCGGCGCCCTTGCCGAACACCTCGGTCGCCATGAGCGCGGAGGTGATCTGGAAGTTCATCCCGAAGGTGCCCGCGAAGAACACGATGATCAGGATCATCACCATCTTGGGCTGGCTGCGGACGTAGCGGACGCCCTCGGCGAGGGCGCCGGGCGTGCGCGGCTGGGCCTCGGGGGTGTGGAGGAGACGGGTGTCCATGCGCTCGAGCTGGGCGATCACCGCCAGGTAGGACAGCGCGTTGATGAGGATCACCCAGCCCGTGGCCTCGGCGCCGCCACCGAGCGCGCCGATCATCAGGCCGGCCAGCGCCGGGCCGAGGATGCGGGCGGCGTTGAAGCTGGCCGAGTTGAGGCCGACCGCGTTGGTCAGGTCGTCCGGGCCCACCATCTCGGAGACGAACGACTGGCGGGCGGGGCCGTCGAAGGCCGCGCCGATGCCGAAGAGGAACGCGATCAGGTAGACGTGCCACACCTGCGCGACGCCGAGGACGGCGATCAGGCCGAGGACCAGCGAGGCGGCCGCCATCGTCGCCTGCGTCACCTGCAGCAGGCGGCGCTTGGAGAAGCGGTCCGCGACCACGCCGGCGTACGGGCTGAGCAACAGCACCGGGAGGAACTGCAGCCCGGTGGTGATGCCCAGCTCGGTGCCGGAGGTGCCGGGCAGCTGGAGGACGAGCCAGTCCTGGGCCACCCGCTGCATCCAGGTACCGGTGTTCGACACGGCGCTACCGGCCAGGTACATCCGGTAGTTCGGGTTGCGGAGGGCGCGGAAGGTGGGGCTCGTGGTGATCAGTCCTTCTGGGCGAGCTCTTCGAGGATGGGGGCGGCCTTGCGGAGGGTCGCGCGCTGGTCGGGGCTGAGCTCCCGGAGGCGCTGGTCGAGCCAGGCGTCGCGGCGGTCGCGGTCGGCCAGGACGCGCGCGCGGCCCTGGTCGGAGAGCTGGACGACGACCTGCCGGCCGTCGGACTCGTGGGGCCGGCGTACGACCTCCCCGCTTCGTTCGAGAGCGTTGACCGTCCGCGTCATCGACGGGGGCTGCACGCGCTCGGCGGAGGCGAGCTCCCCGACGGTCAGCGCTCCGCCGTGGCGGAACAGGCAGCCGAGCACCGCCATCTGGTTGAGGCTCAGCTCGTTGTCCGGGTGGACCTCGTGGGCCAGCCGGCGGCGCAGGCGCATGACGCTGGTCCGGAGCTCGGCGGCGAGCCCGGCGTCCGTCCTGGCGACCTTCTCCACAGTGGGCATGTCGTGAGCATAAGTCATTACCTGTGCTAACTATTCCCGGCCCCGAAATGCCGAACCGGCGCAGTCTCGACGGAGACTGCGCCGGCTCGGGCGCTGGTGTGGCCGGGTGTCTCTGGGCTCAGGTGAGCCAGCTGGTGATGGGGTTGATGAAGAAGTAGACGAGGAAGAGGGCGGCGACGATCCACATGAGGGGGTGGATCGTGGCGACCTTGCCCCGGATGAGTTTGATGAACACGTAGGTCACGAAGCCGGCGCCGATGCCCACCGTGATCGAGTAGGTGAACGGCATCAGCACGATGGTGAGGAACGCCGGGATGCCGACCTCGAGGTCGTCGAAGTCGATGCCCTTGATCTGCTGCATCATCAAGAAGCCGACCAGGACCAGGGCCGGGACCGCAGCCTGCGACGGGATCATCTCCACCAGCGGGGCGAAGAAGATCGCCACCAGGAAGAGCAGGCCGGTCACCACCGACGCGAGACCCGTGCGGGCGCCCTCGCCGACGCCGGAGGCCGACTCGATGTAGGAGGTGTTCGACGAGACGCCGCCGGCACCACCGGCCGCGGCGGCGATCGAGTCGACGACCAGGATCCGGCGGGTGTTCGGCGGCGTGCCGTCCTCCTGCAGCAGCCCGGCCTCGGCGCCGATCGCGGTCATCGTGCCCATGGTGTCGAAGAAGTCGGCCAGCATCAGCGTGAAGATCAGCAGCACGACGGTGACCACACCGGCGTTCTGCCAGGAGCCGAGCAGGCTGAACTCGCCGATCGTGCCGAAGTCGGGGCTCTTGATGATGTCCTCGGGCCACACGGGCGCGGTGAGGCCCCACGACTTCGGCTCCCCGATCGCCTCGACGACGAGGGCGAGGACGGTCGTGAGCGCGATCGAGATCAGGATCGCGCCACGGACCCGCAGCACCCAGAGACCGATCACGAGCAGCAGGCCGACGCAGAAGACGAGGACGGGCCAGCCCGACAGCTGGCCGGTCGCGCCCAGCTGGACCGGGACGGTCGAGTTGGCGGCGTCCGGGATGCGGGTGACGAAGCCCGCGTCGACGAAGCCGATCAGGGCGATGAACAGGCCGATCCCGACCGAGATCGCGACCTTGAGCTGGGCGGGCACGGCGTGGAAGACCGCCTCCCGGAAGCCGGTCAGCACGAGGACCAGGATCACCAGGCCCTCGATGACCACCAGGCCCATCGCGTCCGCCCACGTCATCTCGCTGGCGATGGAGAAGGCCACGAAGGCGTTGAGGCCCAGGCCGGTGGCCAGGGCGAGCGGGTAGTTGGCGACGACGCCCATGAGGATGGTCATCAGGCCCGCGACGAGCGCGGTGCCGGCTGCGATCATGGCCAGGTTGGGCTCGGTGCCGCCGCCCAGCACCTCGCCGTTCTCGTCCAGGGCGAAGCCGAGGATGAGCGGGTTCAGCACGATGATGTAGGCCATCGTGAAGAAGGTGACGAATCCGCCGCGGACCTCGCGGCCGACCGTCGAGCCCCGCTGGCTGATCTTGAAGAAGCGATCGAGGCCGCCTGAGGCGGCGGTGGTCTGGTTGCTCACGGGACGGCAGCATCCCAGACCCCGCCGCTGTCGACTAGCGTGTCTCACGTGGAACCGCAGGACGACCAGCCGATGACGCGTGAGATCGGCAACCGGACGTTCTTCGTGGCCGACGTCGAGCCGCTGGACGTCGACGGCGTCCGCACCGTCGAGGTCGGGACGGCGGTCTGGCTGGTCGGCTTCATCGCCCTGCTGCCGTTCTACGGCCGGCTCGCGGACAACGGCAACGAGTGGTGGCTGTGGACCTGCCTGGCCGGCTTCGGCCTCGGGCTCTTCGGCCTGGAGTTCTGCCGGCGCCGACGCAAGGCGCGGGCCGAGGGACGGCCGGTGGCCGAGCTCTAGGACCTGGGTTCCGAGACGCCGGTCGCGAGCTCGTCCCTCGCTCGCGCGGCTCCTCAACCTCGGTGCTGGGTCCTAGAACAGCTCGATCTCGTCCGGGGTGAGGGTGTCGAACACCGGCTCGGGCAGCGGCTGCGGCTCGTGCTTCTTGGCGAGCCGGACCTCGGAGTGGGCGCCGCAGCCGTGGTCGAGGGAGACGATCCGGCCGTCGTCGTTGGCGTCGCCGTTGGCGCAGACGCCGAAGAGCTCCGAGAGCGGGCCGTTGATGCGGAGCAGGAAGCCGCAGGTGGTGCAGGCGTCCGGGGCGGACTTGGCCAGGGGCGACTCCGGGCCGCCGTCGCCGTCGTACCACCGCTGCGCGGCGGCCTCGCGGCCCTCCGGGGACAGCGTGCGGACGCGGCCCAGGCCGAGGTCCTTGGCGACCGTGCGGATCTGCGCCTTGGCGTCGGCGTCGAGCGCGTCGTCGCCGAAGGAGTAGGTCGGGACCAGCCGCGGGTCGTCGTCGGAGACCGGCAGCAGGTCGCCCGGGGACAGGTCGCCAGGCTTGATCCGCTCGCGGTAGGGCACCCACGCGGGGGCCACGATCGCCTCGTCGCCGGGGATCAGCACGACCTCGTCGACCGTGACCTGCTTCTGGCGCGGCGCGCGGGCGACGGTGACCGACCAGCGCCACCCGACGTACCCGGGCCGCGTGCACGCGAACAGGTGGGTGACGACCCGCTCGCCCTCGACCACGTGGCCGAGGTGCTCGCCGACGTCCGCGGCCGCCACGTCCTCGAGCAGCGCGGCGCGTGCGACGTCGACCGCCGCCACGCAGGCGGAGTCGGACTTGGGGCGCACGGTCGTCATCACGGACCAAATCATGACCCACGACGGCACCCGATGTCAGGTCGGGTGGGGGTGGACCGGGCAGGATGGAACCATGACCGACCCCACCGACCCCACGACCGCGACCGGCGCGTCGAAGGTGTCGAAGGGGTTCGGGGCCACCGCTCGGGCGACGAAGCGGGCCGGCAGCTTCACGATGCGCACGGCGAAGCGGGCGGCCGAGGCGCAGGGGGCCGGCGAGTCCGGCCTCGCCCGCCTGATCCAGATGCACTTCTTCAACACCGCCGGCGACGCGGCCGTGGCGATCTCGCTGGCCGGCACGCTCTTCTTCACGGTGCCCTCGGGCGAGGCCCGCGGCCAGGTGGCGCTCTTCCTCGCGCTCACGATGCTGCCGTTCGCGATCGTGGCACCGCTGATCGGGCCGTTCCTCGACCGGTTCGCCCACGGCCGACGCTGGGCCATCGGCGCGACGATGGCGATCCGCGCGTTCCTGTGCTGGGTGCTCGCAGGGGCGGTGGTCACCGACTCCGTGTGGCTCTTCCCCGCCGCGCTCGGCGTGCTCGTCGCGTCCAAGGCGTACGGCGTGACGCGGGCCGCCGCCGTACCCCGACTCCTCCCCCGCGACTTCACGCTGGTCAAGGCCAACGGCCGCGTCTCGATGTCGGGCATCGTCGGTGTCGCGGTGTCGGCGCCGCTCGCCGGGCTGGCCTCGCTGGCCGGTCCGGAGTGGGTGCTGCGCTACGCGTTCCTGCTCTTCGTGGCCGCGACGATCGCCGCGATCCGGCTGCCGTCGCGGGTCGACTCCAGCGAGGGCGAGGGCGACCTGGTCCTGCGCGGAGACACCGAGGGCGCCCGGACCGGCAGCATGCGGATCCCGCCGGCCGTCGCCTACGCGCTGCGCGCGAACTGCGCCCCCCGCTGGCTGTCCGGCTTCCTCATCATGTTCATGGCCTTCCAGCTGCGCGAGAACCCGATCGACGGCTGGAGCACCGAGGTCCTCACCGCGCTCGTGGTCGGCGGCGCCGCGACGGGCAACTTTCTCGGCGTCGTCGCCGCGTCGGTCCTCAAGCGGATCAACCCCGCGGTCACCGTCTCCGCGGTCATCGTGGTCGACGTGGCGGTCGTCGTGCTCGCGTTCCTGCTCTACGGCGTGCTCGCGCTCGCCCTGCTCGGCCTCGTCGCGGGGCTCGGCCAGGCGCTGGCGAAGTTCTCCCTCGACGCGACCATCCAGCGCGACGTACCCCACCGGGTGCAGGCCAGCGCCTTCGCGCGCAGCGACACCACCCTGCAGCTGGCGTGGGTGATCGGCGGCTTCGTCGGCATCGCGATGCCCATCGACCCGCCGCGCCTCGGCCTCGGCGTCGCCCTCGCGGCGCTGGCCGGGTGGGGGATCTTCGTGCTCACCCGCCACCCGCGGCGGTTGGGGCGTGAGGTGGCGACAGGGAACTAGCGGCGTGCTGTTGCTGGTTCACCACGGTAGGTGGTCGAAGCTGCACTTCTCACGGCGTGCCCGCCGTGTGAGGTGCGGGTTCACCCACTTACCGTGGTGAACCTGAGGCGAACGACCGAGGGCCGCGCCTCAGAGCTCGAGCTCGTCGGCCAGCGCGCGGAGCAGCTTCGCGGTCGGGCGGGCCGTCTTCGGCTCGGGGTGTCGGCCGTGACGGTAGGACTCGCCGACGCCGTCGAGCAGCCGGATCAGGTCCTCGACGATGGTGGCCATCTCGTCGGGCTTCTTGCGCCGCTCGTTGCGCTGGTTGCGCGAGACCGACGGGGCGCGGTCGAGCACCTTGACCTGGAGCGCCTGGTCGCCGCGGCGGCCCTGGGCGATGCCGAACTCCACGCGCGTGCCCGGCTTGAGCGTGGTGCCCTCGGGGAGGGCGTCGGCGTGGACGTAGACATCGGGCCCGTCCTCCTGGGAGAGGAAGCCGAAACCCTTGTCGGCGTCGAACCACTTCACCTTGCCAGTGGGCACGGTCTGTCCTCTTCCTGATGAGCGCGGATGCTGCGCCGCAGAGTCTAGAGGGCCTCGTTCATCGAGCCCGAACGGAATCCGCGGGGGTCGACCGCGGCCTCCGCGAAGCCGGCATCGCGTACGCCGGCCAGCAGCTGCTCCTCCACGCGGCGGTCGAGCGGGAGGAGGGCGGCGTCCACCTCGACCGACGCCCGGTCGCCGAGGTCCCGGACGCGGAGGTTCACGAGCCCGGCGCCCGCCAGGACGGTGCGGGCGGCGGCCTCGGCGCGCTCGACCCGGCCCAGCCGGAAGGGCGTCACCTCCACGCCGTACGCCACCCGGGAGGACAGGCAGGCGGCCGCGGGCTTGTCCCACGTGGGCAGCTCCCAGCGCCGGGAGGCGGCGCGGACCTGGGCCTTGGTGAGCCCGGCGTCGCGGAGCGGGGCGATGGCGCCGCGCTCGTCGGCGGCACGGATGCCGGGGCGGAAGCCCGCGACCGCGTCGTCGGCGTTCGTGCCGGTCGCGACGTGCGCGAGCCCCTCCGCGGCGGCGAGCGGCGCGAGCACCTCGATCAGCTCGGCCTTGCAGAAGTAGCAGCGGTCGGCGCCGTTGGCCCGGTAGCCCTCGCGCTCCATCTCGTGGGTCTGGGGCGTGAGCACCCGGACGCCGAGCGAGTCCGCGAAGTCGCGGGCCGGGTCGCGCTCGGACTGCGGGAGGGCGTGGGAGTAGCCGGTCGCGGCGGCGACCCGCTCGGGCCCGAGGGCACGGACCGCCGCGGCAAGGAGGAAGGCGCTGTCGGCGCCGCCGCTGTAGGCGACGAGCACCGACTCCCGCTCCCGCAGGTCGGCGGCGAGCGCGTCGAGGCGCCGGTCGAGGACGTGGTCGTCGAGCCAGGCCGGGAAGTCGTGGAGGCTGTCGAGCACGACGTGTGTGCCGGCCGCGAGCAGCTCCTCACGGGTGCAGCCGCCGGTGAGCACCGAGACGCTCAGGGCCCCCGCAGCCAGGGCACCCTCGACGTCGTGCACGTGGTCGCCGACGTAGACCGTCGCACCCTCGCGCTGGAGCACGTCGGCCTTGCCGACACCCCACACCCAGCCCTCGAGGTGGTCCACGTCGAAGGCGAGGTGGTCCAGGTGCAGCTGCGCGTTGGCGGGGTACTTGCCCGTCACCACCACGACCCGCCCGGCGTGGGCGCGCACCGCGGCGATCGCCTCGTGCGCGCCACCGAGCGCGGGGGTCCCGACGATCGCGTGGTCGGGGTAGAGCGCGCGGAACCGGTCGCCGGCGGGCGCGATCACGTCGGGGGCGAGGTACGGCGCCAGCAGCAGGTCCAGCGGGGGCCCGAGCTTCTTCGTCATCTCCTCGACGGGGAACTCGACGCCCAGCTCGGCTCCGAGCGCGGCGAGCACGTCGCGGAAGCCCGGCGCCGTGTCGATCAGCGTCATGTCGAGGTCGAAGCCGACGACGAGCTGGTCCGGTGCCACGGACCCAGCGTAGGGATCGGGGTGTAGGAATCCGAAACGCCTGTCACAATGAGTGGCTCACGTGACGGCAGTGTTCCGAGGGGGGACCGTGCGAGCCACGATCGCGGCAGGTGTTGCTGCGCTGGCGGCTGCCCTGGCGATGGTTCCGGGGACGGCCGTGGGCACGCTCGCCCCCGTGCCGGCCGCGCGCGCGATGGTCGAGGCCGACGACCTCTACCTGGTGACGCTGCAGGGCCCCGGCGCCACCGGCCTCCTGGGCGACCTCACGCTCCGCGCCCGCCAGGACGCGGTCCTCGCCAGGGTCGGCAACC
Source organism: Actinomycetes bacterium (assembly GCA_023415395.1). Lineage (GTDB taxonomy): Bacteria > Actinomycetota > Actinomycetes > Propionibacteriales > Nocardioidaceae > Nocardioides. The sequence goes on along the minus strand of JAEZKN010000417.1, from coordinate 785 downwards.
CCGACCCCGTCTACCGCTGGACCACCGCCCTCAACGGCATGGCCGTCCGTCTCGACGCGCGCGACGCCGCCGACCTGGCCCGCGACGCGGACGTGGCGCTGGTCGAGAAGGACACCGTGCGGCCGCTGGCCGGGCTGGTCCGTCCGGCCACCGCCGTTCCCGGCCTCCCGCGGCGCTCCGCCGGGGGCGCCGGCACCGTGATCGGAGTGGTCGACACCGGGATCGCGCCGGAGTCCCCGGTCTTCTCCGGCGTCGGCGACCTCGGCCGCGCACCGGACGACTTCACCGGCGGCTGCGTGGCCGGCGACGACTGGACGGCCGACGACTGCTCGCCCAAGATCCTCGGCGCGCGCTGGTTCGTCGACGGCTTCGGGACCGACCGGATCCGCACGGAGGAGGTGCTCTCCGCCCGCGACCGGTCCGGCCACGGCAGCCAGGTCGCCTCCATCGCCGCCGGCAACGCGGGGGTCGCGGCCCGGGTCAACGGCCAGGGCCTCGGCACGTACGCCGGCATCGCCCCGCAGGCGCGACTCGCCGTCTACAAGGCGTGCTGGACCGCTCCCGACCCCGCCGACGACGGCTGCTCGACCGCCGACCTGGTGAGTGCGATCGACGCCGCCACCGCCGACCGCGTCGACGTCCTCAACCTCGCCGTCGGCGGCTCCGACGAGTTCGACACCGTCGAGCGCGCCCTGCTGGGCGCGGCGGAGCACGACGTGGCCGTGGTCGCCGCGGCCGGCAACGCCGCCCACGCCGTCGCCGCCCACCCCTCCCCCTGGGTCACC
>JAEZKN010000405.1 GCA_023415395.1 Actinomycetes bacterium | reverse complement strand
GCGGCCTTGGACTTCTCGTCGAAGGCGTAGCGCAACGGGTTCGAGAGCACCGACACCGTGCCGAGGTCGATCGAGGTGCCCGGCGAGCCCTTCACCGAGACCACGCCGTCGACGATCTGCAGGTCCTTCTCGTCGGCCTCCAGCGCCTCGCTGGCGATCTTGAGGACCTTCTCCTTGGCCCGCTTGGCGGCCAGGTGGATCGCCGACCCGCTCATCACGGCGGCGCGGGAGGCGAAGGTGCCCACGGCGTACGGCATCCGGCGGGTGTCGCCGGTGACGACCTCGACGTCCTCGAACTTCACGCCGAGCTCGTCGGCCACCAGCTGGGCGAACACCGTGGCGTGGCCCTGGCCCTGCGTGGTCAGGCCGGTGGCGACCTTGACCTTGCCGGACGTCTCGATGTGCACGTGCGCGCCCTCGTAGGGCCCGACGCCGGTGCCTTCGACGTAGCAGGCCAGGCCGATGCCGACCCGGCGGCCCTGGGCCGCCATCTCCTGCTGGTAAGCCGGGAACTCGTCCCACCCGATGAGCGCCTTGATCTTCTCAAGCGACGCCGGGTAGTCGCCGGAGTCGTACTCCAGCTCGCGGCCGTCCTGGAAGATCAGCCCCTGGTCGAAGGGGAACTCGTCGGGCTGGATGAAGTTCACCGCCCGCACCTCGGCGCGGTCCTTGCCAAGGTAGGCGGCGATCGCGTCCATGGTGCGCTCCATGGCGTAGCAGCCCTGGGGCCGTCCGGCGCCGCGGTAGGGCGTGACGATGACGGTGTTGGTGTAGAGCGACTCGAAGTAGACCCGGTAGTTCTGCGGCTTGTAGGGGCCCAGCAGCTGGGTCGAAGTGATGATCGGGACGATCAGGCCGTACGGCGTGAACGCACCGTGGTCGTGCCAGAACTCGACGTCCAGGCCGAGGAGCCGGCCGTCGTCGTCGAAGCCGACCTCGACGTGCTGCACCTGCCCGCGCTCGTGGGCGGAGGAGATGAAGTGCTCGCGGCGGTCCTCGGTGAACTTCACCGTCCGGCCGAGCGCGCGGGCCGCCATCGGGACCAGCAGCTCCTCGGGCCAGGGGTGGTTGATCTTCACGCCGAAGCCACCGCCGACGTCCGGCGTCACCACGTCGACCTGGCCGAGGTCGAGGCCCATCTTCACCGCGACCGCGGCGCGGACGCCGGTCGAGCTCTGCGTCGAGGTCCACACCAGGAGCCGGTTGAGGTCGGCGTCCCAGCGCGCGACGGTGCCGCGGCCCTCCATCGGCATGCAGGCGCTGCGCTCGACCGTGAGGTCCAGGGACAGCCGGTGCGGTGCCGCGGCGATCGCGGCCGGCGCGTCCCCGACGTGCTGCTCGAGGCGCGCCCCCACGTTGCCCGGCACGTCCTCGTGCACGAGGTGCCGCGCGGCCCGCGCGGCCTCGACGCCCACGACCGGCGGCAGGAACTCGTAGTCCACCCGGATGCGCGACACGGCGTCCTCGGCGACGTACCGGTCCTCGGCGACGACGAAGGCGATCGCCTCGCCGACGTAGTTCACCTCGTCCTTGGCCAGGGCGTACTGGGTGCGGCCGTGGGTGAGCGCGGGGTGCGGGATCAGGAGCGGGAGCGGCTCGGCCATGGGACCGGTGAGGTCGTCGTAGGTGTAGACCGCGTGCACGCCCTCGACGTCGAGCACGTCGGAGACGTCGATGTCGAGGATGCGTGCGTGTGCGTGCGGCGAGCGCAGGACGGCGGCGTGGAGCGTGCTCTGCCCTCCCGAGCCGTCGATCGCGATGTCGTCGACGTAGCGGCCCTGGCCGCGGAGGAACCGCTGGTCCTCGACCCGCTGGATCCCCTGGCCCATCAGCTTGGTGGTCATGCGCGGCCCTCGGAGGTCTCGATACGCTCGCTGGCGCTCGCTACTCGACCACCGACACCGGTGGCGCGCTCGCTGGCGCTCGCCACTCGACCACCGACACCGGTGGCGCGCTCGCTGGCGCTCGCTACTCGACCACCGTGATCCTCGTCGGTCGAGTAGGCCTCGCGAGGGACGAGCGAGGGCGTATCGAGACCCAGCTCGGCCGCGCGCTCGACCGCCTTGACGATGTTCTGGTAGCCGGTGCACCGGCACAGGTTGCCGGCGATCATGTCGCGGGCCTCGTCGTGCGTGGGCGTCGGGTTCTCCCGCAGCCCGGCCGTGATGGTCGTGAGGAAGCCCGGGGTGCAGAAGCCGCACTGGAGGCCGTGGCACTCCGCGAAGGCCTGCTGCACCGGCGAGAGCGAGCCGTCCTCGGCGGCCAGCCCCTCGACCGTGGTGATCTCGTGGTCCACCGCTGAGACCGCGAACATCAGGCAGGCGCGCATCGGCGAGCCGTCGACCAGGACCGTGCAGGCACCGCAGACGCCGTGCTCGCAGCCGACGTGGGTGCCGGTGAGGCCGAGGTCGTGGCGCAGCGCGTCCGAGAGCAACCGGCGCGCCGGCACCCGGACGTGGTGCGTCGTGCCGTTCACCGTCAGCGGGACGTCGTGCAGCTCCTCGGTCACTGTGCTCCCTCCCGAGCGGACTCCTGGGCAGATCGAACCACGCGGCCGGTGAGCACCCGCACGAGCTGGGACCGGTACGCCGCGGTGGCGTGGATGTCGTCCTGGGGCTCCAGCTGCGCGAGCGCGGCCTCCCCCAGGTCGGCGTCGTCGACGCCGGTCAGGTCGACGACCGTCGGCACGTCGCTGACCGACAAGAACCCGACCTTCACCGAGTCCCCCTCGACGAGCGCGGCCGCGCCGACGAGCGCGTAGTCGCCGTGGCGCCGGGCGATCTCCTCGAAGGCCACCCCGGCCCCGGCGGCCAGGGCCGGGAAGAACGCCGACACCGCGATCTCGTCGTGGGCCAGCGACGACTCCAGCGGGCCGACGTACAGCTCGGACGCGGGGATCGTGCGGCGGCCGGCCGGCCCCTCCACCTCGACGGAGCCGCCGAGCAGGGTCAGGACGACCGGCATCTCGGCGGCCGCGTCGGCGTGGACGATCGACCCGACCGTCGTGCCGCGGTTGCGGATGGTGGCGTGGGCGACGTCGGCCAGCGCCATGGTGACGAGCGGCTGGACCCGACGCACGTCGGGCGAGGCGAGGACGGCGGCGTGCCGCGCGAGCGCACCCACGCGCACACCGCCGTCCTCGATCTCGATCGTGTCCAGACC
>JAEZKN010000382.1 GCA_023415395.1 Actinomycetes bacterium | reverse complement strand
GTATCGAGACCCCCACACGCCCGCGCAAGGCCTCGATACGCTCGCTGGCGCTCGCTACTCGACCACCGAAGAGCTCGCCGGTCGAGTAGCCGACGCGAGGAACGAGCGACGCCGTATCGAGACCCCCACACGCCCGCGCAAGGCCTCGATACGCTCGCTGGCGCTCGCTACTCGACCGACGAAACTCGTCGGTCGAGTAGCCGGCGCGAGGGACGAGCGACGGCGTATCGAGACCCCTACAGTCCGCCCTCGAGCTTCTTGCGGCGGTTGTAGTCGCGCATCCGCTGCGGGATGCCCACGACCGCGGCGTCGTACGACGGGACGTGGAAGCGGTTGCAGAAGTCGTGGGCCCAGCCGACCGAGGGCACCCGGCGCCGGGTCCACTCGCCGTCGTGGGCGACCAACAGGAGCGTCACGTCGCTGACGGCCGTGCGCGGCTCGACGAAACCCTCGACGCCGCGGCGGGCCGCGACCCAGCTCTGCAGGTGGTCGACGTCGGTCGAGTCCGAGGCCCGGACGCGGGTCGACCCGGTGCGGTAGGCATCCTTCGCGGGGCCTCGCATCTTCGTGCCCGAGCTGCGCCGGAACCGGTCCATGAACGACATGGGGACAAGTGTGCCTGCTGACGCTACTGAGACGTAGGAGGTCGGGCGTGGACACGTTGGCCAGAAGTGCAAGGATGGGCCCCGTGGCCGATCCCGACTTCGACGTACTCATCCTCGGTGCCGGCTCCGGCGGCTACGCCTGCGCACTCCGCGCGGCCCAGCTGGGACTGACCGTCGGACTGGTCGAGAAGGGCAACCTCGGCGGCACCTGCCTCCATGTCGGCTGCATCCCCACCAAGGCGCTGCTGCACGCCGCGGAGGTGGCTGACCAGACCCGCGAGTCCGAGCAGTTCGGCGTCCGGGCCACGCTCGAGGGCATCGACATGGCCGGCGTCAACGCCTACAAGGACGGCGTCGTGTCCCGCCTCTTCAAGGGCCTCACCGGCCTGATCAAGGGCCGCGGCATCACGGTCATCGAGGGCACCGGCACGCTGACCGGGCCGCGCGAGGTCACCGTCGACGGCCAGGCGTACGCCGGCAAGCACGTGGTCCTCGCCTCCGGCTCCTACTCCCGCAGCCTGCCCGGCCTCGAGATCGACGGCGAGCGCGTGATCACCTCCGAGCAGGCCCTGAAGCTCGAGACCGTGCCGTCGTCGGTGGTCGTGCTCGGCGGCGGCGTGATCGGCTGCGAGTTCGCCAGCGTGTGGCGCTCCTTCGGCGCCGAGGTCACCATCGTCGAGGCGCTCCCGCGGCTGCTCGCGGTCGAGGACGCAGCCTCGTCGAAGGCGCTCGAGCGGGCCTTCCGCAAGCGCAAGATCGCCTTCCGCACCGGCACGCCGTTCCAGAGCGTCAAGCACACCGACACCGGGGTCGCGGTGACCGTCGAGGGCGGCGACGTGATCGAGGCCGACCTCCTGCTCGTGGCCGTCGGCCGCGGACCGGTCACCGAGGGCCTCGGGTACGCCGAGCAGGGCATCGCGATGGATCGCGGGTTCGTGCTCGCCGACGAGCGCTGCCGCACCAACGTCGAGGGCGTCTACGCCGTCGGCGACATCGTGCCCGGCCTGCAGCTCGCGCACCGCGGCTTCCAGCAGGGCATCTTCGTCGCCGAGGACATCGCGGGCCTCGACCCGCGGCCGGTCGACGAGGCCGGCATCCCGCGCGTCACCTACTCGCACCCCGAGGTCGCCTCGGTCGGCCTGAACGAGGACGCGGCCGCGGAGCAGTTCGGCGCCGACGGCATCGAGAGCATCACCTACGACCTGGGTGGGAACGGCAAGAGCCAGATCCTGAAGACGCAGGGCTTCGTGAAGCTCGTACGGCGCAAGGACGGCCCGGTGGTCGGCGTCCACCTGGTCGGCGACCGCGTCGGTGAGCTCATCGGCGAGGCGCAGCTGATCTACAACTGGGAGGGGTACCCCGAGGACGTCGCCCCCCTGGTCCACGCCCACCCGACCCAGAACGAAGCCCTCGGCGAGGCGCACCTCGCGCTCGCCGGCAAGCCGCTCCACGCACACTCCTGATCACCCGTTCCCCGAAGAACCAGAAGCGAAGGAAGTCCATGGCCACCGAAGTCAACCTGCCGGCGCTCGGCGAGTCCGTCACCGAAGGCACCGTCACCCGCTGGCTGAAGCAGGTGGGCGACACGGTGGCGGTCGACGAGCCGTTGCTCGAGGTCTCCACCGACAAGGTCGACACCGAGATCCCCTCGCCCATCGCGGGCACGCTGCTCGAGATCAAGGCCAACGAGGACGACACCGTCGAGGTGGGCGCCGTGCTGGCGCTCATCGGCGACGAGGGTGAGTCCTCGGGCGACTCCGATGGCGGCGAGTCCGCCGAGCAGCAGTCCGAGCCCGAGCCGGAGCCGGAGCAGGAGCAGGCTGAGGAGCCCGAGGACGCCGAGGAGCCGGCACCCGCCGCCGAGGAGGCCGAGAAGCCGGCCGCCGAGACCAAGCCCTCCGGCGGCTCCGGTACGTCGGTCACGCTGCCCGCGCTGGGCGAGTCGGTCACCGAGGGCACCGTCACGCGCTGGCTCAAGGCGGTCGGCGCCCAGGTCGAGGTCGACGAGCCCCTGCTCGAGATCTCGACCGACAAGGTCGACACCGAGATCCCCTCGCCCGTCGCGGGCACGCTCCAGGAGATCAAGGTCGGCGAGGACGAGACCGTCGAGGTCGGCGCCGTGCTGGCGATCGTCGGCTCGGCCCTCGCCCGCATCGGCAGCGGTGCGGCTCCCGCCGCCGCGCAGGCCGCTCCCGAGGCTCCCTCGACCGAGAAGCCGGCCGAAGCCGACCAGGCGCCCGCGCAGCCCGCTCCCGCGGCGCAGCCCGCTCC
>JAEZKN010000365.1 GCA_023415395.1 Actinomycetes bacterium | reverse complement strand
GGGCGCAGCGGCTCGTTGGTCATCCAGCAGATCATCGCGTCGATGTCCTGCGAGGGCTTCGGGGCGTTGTTGACGCGCGCGATCATGTCGCCGCGGGAGACGTCGACGTCGTCCTCGAGGCGGATGGTCACCGACATGGGCGGGAACGCCTCGCTGATCTCCTTGTCGAACAGGTCGATCCCGGCGATCTTCGAGGTCATGCCGGACGGCAGCACGACGACCTCGTCGCCGGGCTTGAGGACGCCGCCGGCGACCATGCCCGCGTAGCCGCGGTAGTCGTGGTGCTCGTCGGACTTCGGGCGCACGACGTACTGCACCGGGAAGCGGACGTCGACCAGGTCGCGGTCGGAGGCGACGTGGACGTGCTCGAGGTGGTGCATGAGCGTGGGACCGGAGTACCACGGCATGTTCTCGGACCGGTTGACGACGTTGTCGCCCGCGAGCGCCGAGATCGGGATGACCTCGAGGTCGGGGATGTTCAGCTTGGTCGCGAACTGCGTGAACTCGGCGTGGATCCGCTCGTAGACCTCCTCGGAGTAGTCGACGAGGTCCATCTTGTTGATCGCCAGCACGAGGTGCGGGACCCGGAGCAGGCTCAGGATGACCGCGTGCCGGCGGGACTGCTCGGTGAGGCCGTTGCGGGCGTCGACGAGGACCAGGCCGAGGTCGGCGGTGGAGGCGCCGGTGACCATGTTGCGGGTGTACTGCACGTGGCCCGGGGTGTCGGCGATGATGAACTTGCGGGTGGGCGTCGCGAAGTAGCGGTACGCCACGTCGATCGTGATGCCCTGCTCGCGCTCGGAGCGCAGGCCGTCGGTGAGCAGCGCGAGGTCGGTGTAGTCGTAGCCCTTGGACTGGCTGGTCGCCTCGACCGCCTCGAGCTGGTCCTCGAAGATCGACTTGGAGTCGAGGAGGAGCCGGCCGATCAGGGTCGACTTGCCGTCGTCGACCGAGCCGGCGGTCGCGAAGCGGAGCAGGTCCATCTCGCGGACCTGCTCGGACGTCTGCGCCTGGGTGAGGTCGCTCATCAGAAGTAGCCTTCCTTCTTCCGGTCCTCCATGGCTGCCTCGGAGAACCGGTCGTCGCCGCGGGTCGCGCCACGCTCGGTCACGCGGGCGACGGCGATCTCGTCGATGATCTTGTCGATCGTGTCCGCCTCCGACTCCACGCAGCCGGTCAGCGTCAGGTCGCCGACGGTGCGGAAGCGGACGGTGCGCTCGGAGACGGTCTCGTTGCCGCGGGTCGGGTTGAACTCCGACTCCGAGAGCAGCATGCCGTCGCGCTCGAACACGCGGCGCTGGTGGGAGAAGTAGATCGAGGGGATCTCGATGCCCTCGCGACCGATGTAGTGCCAGATGTCCAGCTCGGTCCAGTTCGAGATCGGGAAGATCCGCATGTGCTCGCCCTCGTGCAGGCGGCCGTTGTAGAGGCTCCAGAGCTCGGGACGCTGGTTCTTGGGGTCCCACTGGCCGAACTCGTCGCGGTGGGAGTAGACGCGCTCCTTGGCGCGGGCCTTCTCCTCGGCGCGGCCACCGCCGCCGAAGGGGGCGGTGAAGCCGCCCTCCTCGAGCGCGTTGAGCAGCGTGCCGATCTGCAGGCGGTTGCGGCTGGTCTTGCCGTCGTCGACGACGACGCCGTTCGCGATGGCCTCCTCGACGCTGGCCACGATCAGGCGGGCACCGAGCCGGTTGACCCAGTTGTCGCGGCAGGCGAGGACCTCGGGGAAGTCGTAGCCGGTGTCGACCTGGAGCACGGGGAAGGGGATCTTCGCGGGGTAGAACGCCTTCTCTGCCAGGCGCATCATCACGATCGAGTCCTTGCCGCCCGAGAACATCAGGACGGGCTTCTCGAACTCGGCGGCGACCTCACGGAAGATGTGGATCGACTCCGCCTCCAGCTGGTCGAGCTGGCTCAGCCGGTAGTCGGCGTGCGTTTCGGTCATGACTGACGGGGGACCTCTCGTCGGGACAGCAGCCGTCATCGTAGCCCTCAGCGGGGCAGGCACCTCAAACCGGACGAGTCCGGGTGGCTCGGATCACTCAGATCCGGTACGCCGTCTGGGGCGGCCGGGCTCGTCATCGAGCTCGGACACGGTGGGCGCACCGAACATCGGCAGTCCCCGCTCCTTGCGGAGCAGGCCCCAGACGAGCGGGACCAGGAAGACCATGGCGATGCCGACGCCCGCGATCAGCAGGGGGTAGGTCTCGTCCTCGCCGGCTCCCAGGGGGGCCCACTGGGCCTTGTCCAGCAGCGCGAGCCCGGACATCGTCAGCACGATGATGATGCCTCGCTTGATGATCGACTGCGGCACTCGAGGTGCGAGCTTGCTGCCCCAGATGGTGCCCGGGACCGAGCCGAGCACCAGCGGGATCAGGATCTCCCAGTCGATGCCGTGCAGGGCGATGTTGGAGATGGCGGCCGCCAGGACGAGCGGCACGGCCTGGACCAGGGCGGTGCCGACGAGCTTCACCGCGGCGAGACCGGGGTAGAGCATCAGCAACGACACCATGATCACCGAGCCGGAGCCGACGCTGGTGATGCCGACGAGCAGGCCGCCCAGGGCGCCGACCAGGAGCGTCGGGATGGGGCGGATCGGGGGGTTCTCGTCTGCGACCCGTCCCCCCGACGTACGCCGGCGGAGGTTGATGTAGAGCCGCAGCGCGTAGGTGGAGGCGGCGAACAGCAGCGCGAAGCCGATGCAGATCAGGAGGAGGCGGTCCAGCGACTCGGGCTCGCCTCCGGCGACCTGGAAGATGAGCCACGGTCCGAGCAGGGCCATCGGCACCGACCCGATGATCAACCACTTCGCCAGCTTGAAGTCCGGTGAACCCTCGCGGGAGTGGACGATCGCGCCGCCCGACTTGTAGATCGCGGCCGCGGTCAGGTCGGCGGTGACCACGGTCGCCGCCTCGCCGACACCGAGGAAGATCAGCGCCGGCGTCATGAGGGCGCCTCCGCCCATGCCCGTCAGTCCCACCACGATGCCCACGAAGAACCCCGCCGCGAGCACTGCGAAGAACGTGGTCGTGATCAGGTCGTTCATCAGCGGTCCTCGGAGTCGGCGGAAGTCGTGGGCTCAAGGATGTCGAGTCCCGGGTCGGAGTCCTCGTCCGCCTCGCCGACGGCGATCGGATCAGGCGACGTGCCCTGTCGGTGCTCAGCGCCCCCGCCGGTGAGGTCGAGGTAGCCGGCGTCCCGCAGCGCGACGAGGACGTCGTCGAGGGCGTCCTCGATGGTGCGGCCGGTGGTGTCGACGCGGACGTCGGCGTCCTGCGGCTCCTCGTAGGGCGAGGAGATGCCGGTGAACTCGGGGATCTCCCCCCGGCGGGCCTTCGCGTAGAGGCCCTTGCGGTCGCGGCGCTCGCACTCCTCGAGCGGAGTGGCGACGTGGACCAGGAAGAAGGCGCCGTTGGCTTCGTCGACCATCGCGCGGACCTGCTGGCGGGTCTCGTCGAAGGGCGCGATCGGGCTGCACACCGCGACGCCGCCGTGGCGCGCGATCTCCGCGGCGACCCAGCCGATCCGGCGGATGTTGGTCTCCCGGTCCTCCTTGGAGAAGGTGAGGCCGGCGGAGAGGTTGCGGCGCACGACGTCGCCGTCGAGGCTGGTGAGCGACCGCGTCCCGTGCTCGAGCAGCCGGTCCATCAGCGCGCGGGCGAGCGTCGACTTGCCGCTGCCGGAGAGGCCGGTGAAGAACAGCACCAGGCCCTGCTCGTCGCGGGCAGGCCGGTCGCGCTGGACGATGTCGGCGATGTCGGCCGGGTAGGAGCCGTCCGGGTCGTCGGTGACGCCCACCACCGGGTCCTCGCCCGCGTAGTTGGCCACGACCTGGACGCCGAGGTCGTGGTCGACGTCCGCGTCCCCGTGCGCCGCGAGCGGGATCGCGACCACCGCGGCGTCCGGCAGCTGCGCGGCCGCGGCGAGCGTCGCCCGGATGAGCGCGACCGGCGAGAGCTCGGGCGTGCCGTGACCGACGAGGGGCAGCAGCACGACCGGACCCACGGTCGCCAGGGCCCGCAGCTGCCCGGTGGTCAGAGCGTCGACGAGCGGGACGAAGGTCCGCCCGGCGTACCGGCTCCGCGTCTCCCCCGGCCCGAGGTAGTGACGCCGGAAGGGGCCGTACTGCGCGTGGGTGAGCGGCTCGATGGTGCCGCCCGGCAGCTCGACCTGGGCGAGCGGCAGGCCCTCGGGGTCCACCAGCTCGACCGCTCCGGCGGCCTGGGCGCGCTCGGCGACGTCGGCGGGGAGGTCGAGGGTGACGGCGCTCCCGGGCTCGTTGAAGACGACGGTCGGCGCGTAGGCCCCGGTGACCAGCAGCTCGAGGTCGTCGAGCTCGCGGGGCGTGGGGCAGTGCTGTGGGACGGGGGGCATCGGCACACGGTAATCGTGCCATCTCAGTGGAGTTACTCTGCGGGCATGTCTGGTCCCGTGGTCGTCGCCGAGGTCGTCCGGTCGGGGTTCGTGGAGGGCCATCACCACGGCTCGGTGGTCGCGCTCGACACCGGGGGCGAGGTCGAGTGGGCGGTCGGAGCGGTCGACCGGCCCTTCCTGCCGCGCTCGTGCAACAAGCCGCTCCAGGCCGTGGCGATGGTGCGCCTGGGCCTGGACCTGCCGCCCGACCTGCTCGCGCTCGCGTGCGCCTCGCACTCGGGTGAGCCGTTCCACGTCGAGGGGGTACGCCGCATCCTCGACTCGGCCGGCCTCCCGGAGACGGCGCTGCAGACCCCCGTCGACTGGCCGCTCGATCCCGCCGAGCGGGACGCGGTCCTCCGCGCCGGAGGCGGGTCCTCCTCGCTGATGATGAACTGCTCGGGCAAGCACGCGGCGATGCTCGCGACCTGCGTCGCGAACGGTTGGGACACCGAGACCTACCTCGACCCCGACCACCCGCTCCAGCAGGGGATCCACGCGACCTTCGAGGACCTCACCGGCGAGCCGGTCGCGGCCGTGGCGGTCGACGGCTGCGGTGCGCCGTTGCTGGCCACCTCCCTGGTCGGTCTCGCCCGCGCGTTCCGCCGTCTCGCTCTCGCGACAGCGGGGTCTGAGCGGCGGGTCGCCGAGTCGATCCGGCTCCACCCCGAGTTCGTGTCCGGGACGCGCCGCGACGAGCTCACGCTCCTGAGGGCGATCCCCGGTGCCATCGGCAAGATGGGCGCCGAGGCGAGCCACGTCCTCGCGCTGGCCGACGGGCGCGCCTTCGCGCTGAAGATCGACGACGGAGCCGCGCGAGCGCGTCCCGTGGTGCTGGCGGCGGCGCTGCGCCGGTCGGGCGTCGACGACGAGGCGGGCGGGGACGGCGGTGCCGTCCGGCGTACCGGCGTGGCGCCGTTGACCGGTGGCGGGCGTGAGGTCGGGGAGATCCGGGCGGTCCTGTGAGGGTCTCGATACGCTCGCTGCGCTCGCTACTCGACCACCGGAGGAGCCTCGTGACGCTGTGCACGCTTCTCGACCACCGGAGGATGTCGTGACGCGCCGTGCCCTCATCACCGGGATCACCGGGCAGGACGGTTCCTACCTGGCCGAGCTGCTCCTCGCCAAGGGCTACGAGGTCCACGGGCTGCGGCGCCGCGCGTCGACCTTCAACAGCTCCCGGATCGAGCACCTCTACCAGGACCCGCACGACCCCGAGACGCGCCTCTTCCTGCACTACGCCGACCTCTCGGACGGCGCCCGCCTGATCCGGCTCCTGCACCAGATCCAGCCGGACGAGGTCTACAACCTGGCCGGCCAGTCGCACGTCGGCGCCAGCTTCGACGAGCCCGAGCACACCGCCATGACCACCGGCATCGGGCCGGTGACCCTCCTGGAGGCGATCCGCACCGCGGGGATCGACTGCCGCTTCTACCAGGCATCCAGCTCGGCGATGTTCGGCGCCGCGAGCGGGCGCCAGGACGAGACGTCGGCCTTCCGGCCCAACTCGCCCTACGGCGCCGCCAAGCTGCACGCGCACTGGGCGACGGTGACCTACCGCGAGGGCTACGGGATGTTCGCGGTCAGCGGGATCCTCTTCAACCACGAGTCCCCCCGGCGCGGGGAGACGTTCGTGACCCGCAAGGTGAGCCGGGCCGTGGCGCGCATCCGCGCCGGTCTGGACGACTACCTCTACCTCGGCAACCTCGACCCGTGCCGCGACTGGGGCTACGCGCCCGAGTACGTCGAGGGCATGTGGCGGATGCTCCAGGCCGACGAGCCCGACGACTACGTCCTGGCCACCGGGACCAGCTACAGCGTGCGCGAGCTCGTCGCCGCGGCCTTCGACCGCGCCGGCCTGGACTGGGAGAGGCACGTGCGGATCGACGAGCGCTACGTGCGGCCGACGGAGACGGCCGCGCTGCTGGGCGACCCGTCCAAGGCCGAGGCGCGGCTGGGCTGGCGCCCGACCGTCACCACCGGGGAGCTCGTGCGGATCATGGTCGACGCCGACATCGCGGCGCTGGAGAGCCCCGGCCCGTGGATCGACCGGCCGTGGTCGTCGGAGTCGTCAGGCTGAGCCGTCAGGCTGGGCTTCAGCTGGGGCGTCGGGTACGCCGGCGATCGCGACGCGACCGGCACCGCTGAGCTCGAGCGCGCCCTCGTCGTACCCGACGAAGACGGCGTCGCCCTGGGCCAGGGTCTGGCTGTCGGCGGCGGTCGCGACCGTCACCTCGCCGTCGAGAGCGAGCACGATGCACGGGCCGGCGACGGGGAGGTCGGCCGCCGGCGCTGAGACGACGTGGAGGCTGAACTCGGCGACCGGAGGGGTGTAGGCGAGCGTGGTCGGCCCGGCCTCCTCCGGGTCCCACTGCGGGGGTGGGGTGGGCCGGAAGTCGGCGATCTCGAGGAGCTCGGGCACGTCGACGTGCTTGGGGGTCAGCCCGGCGCGGACGACGTTGTCGGACGCCGCCATGATCTCGACGCCGAAGCCCGAGGTGTAGGCGTGCACGATGCCGGCGTCGAGGAACATGGCCTCCCCGGGGCGCAGGATCACGTGGTTGAGCAGCAGGGTGACCAGGACGCCCGGATCTCGGGGGTAGCGCTCGGCGAGGGGCGGGGTCTGGGCGAAGACCCGGGTGGCCTCCCGGTCCACGTCGTCGCGCTCGCGGTGCATCCGGCGCGACGGCGGGCGCCGCCGGTGTCCTTCCTCCTCGGCGCGGCGCGCGGCCGCGCTCACCGCGGTCAGCAGCTCGGCGATCTCGTCGCCGGGCAGGGCGAGCAGGTCGGCCACGACGGTGTGCAGCGCCTTGTCCGGCTCGCCGACGGTGAGCTGGTCGGCCACCGCGTCGGCCCAGGGCAGGTCGAGCATGCGCAGGATCGCGGCGGACCTCTCGACGTCGCGGAAGCCCGCCATCCCCTCGAACCGGGTGAGCGCGACGATCAGCTCGGGCTTGTGCGACTCGTCCTGGTAGCTCCGGTGTCGGGCGCCCACCGGGATGCCGGCGGCGTGCTCGCGGGCGAAGCCCGCGCGGGCCCGCGCCGCGGTGGGGTGCACCTGGAGCGACAGTGGCTCGGCCGCCGCGAGCGCCTTCATGAGGAAGGGCAGGCGGCCGCCGAAGCGACGGGCGACCTCGGGCCCGAGCGCCGCCACGGGACGGCGGGCGATCAGGTCGGCGAGGGACGTGCCGTCCTCGAGCGCGGCCGGGTCACCCGGGTGGGCGCCCAGCCACAGCTCGGCGTGCGGGTCGCCGTCCGGCTCGCCGCCGAGGAACCGGGGCAGGAGCGTGCGCGAGCCCCACGCGTAGCGCCGTACGGCGCCGTCCAGCCGCTGCATCCTCGTCCCCTCCTCGCCGGCACCATCCTAGGCGGGTGTGGAGCGTCTCACTCCGCAAGTGCTTGCAAAGTGCTTGCTCTTGCTAGCACAGTGGAGGCATGGCCAGGACACGTGTCGGCAGGACCGTCGAGGGTCTCGGTGAGTACCTGAAGGAGCAGCGGGTGGCCGCCCACCTCTCCCTTCGCCAGCTCGCCGACCTCGCGGGGGTCTCGAACCCGTACCTGAGCCAGATCGAACGCGGGCTGCGCAGGCCGTCCGCCGAGGTCCTCCAGCAGATCGCCAAGGCGCTGCGGATCTCGGCGGAGCAGCTGTACGTCCGCGCCGGGATCGTCAGCCCCGAGGACGGGACTGGCGGCTCGGTGGAGCTCGCGATCCTCGGGGACACCGCGCTCACCGAGCGGCAAAAGCAGTCCCTCCTGGACGTCTATGCGTCCTTCCTCGCCCTCAACCAGGGCAGTGACCCAACCACGAAGGAGTGAACATGGCCAAGGCCAAGTTCGACATCAAGACCGAGGCGACCCGCCCGCTCTACGCCGGCGTCGGGGTCACCGACCTCGCCGTTGCCGCCGTCCGCGACTACGTCGCCGACGTGCAGAAGAAGCTCGACGGGGTGCAGAAGGACGTCCAGGCGCGGATCACCGGCTTCGAGCTCGAGCCCAAGGCGCTGCGGGACCAGGCCGTCACCGTGGTCGCCGCCGGCGTGGACGCGCTGTCCAAGGACGCCAAGGCCCGTCGTGCCGCGATCGAGGCGCGCGTCGCCGAGCTCCAGGCCGAGGCGAAGGCGATCCCGACGACCGTGACCGGCACCTACGCCGAGCTCGCCAGGCGCGGCGAGACCCTGGTCGAACGGATCCGCAAGCAGCAGTCGACCCAGGACGCCAAGGCCTCCGCCGCGACGACCACCGCCAAGGCGAAGACCACCAGGACGCAGGCGAAGAAGGCCGGCTCGACCACGGCCAAGAAGACCGCCAAGAAGGCGTCGACCACCGCCAAGAAGACGTCGACCGCGCCGAAGAGCAGCGCCAAGGCGACGGCGACCGCGGCGAAGAAGACGGCGTCCAGTTCCGCGCAGGCCGCCACCGACGCCGCCGCGAAGGTCGGCGACTGAAGAGACCAGGAGCAGCTGACGCTGTTCTAGCCGAAGGCCCCCGGACGGTTGTCCGGGGGCCTTCGCCGTCGGTGGCCGATCGAGGCGGCCGTTGTCGGTGGTCGAGTGCGCCGCGAGGGACGAGCGCGGCTGTCGGTGGTCGAGTGCGCCGCGAGGCACGAGCGGCGTGTATCGAGGCCACGGAGGTCCGTCGCGGGTGGTGGTGGTGGTCTCGATACGCTCGCTGGCGCTCGCTACTCGACCGACGAGGGGTGTGCGGCCGTTGTCGGTGGTCGAGTGCGCCGCGAGGGACGAGCGGCGTGTATCGAGGCCGGTTGTCGGTGGTCGAGTGCGCCGCGAGGGACGAGCGGCGTGTATCGAGGCCACGAGGTCGGTCGCGGGACGCAGTGGGGTCTCGATACGCTCGCTGGCGCTCGCTACTCGACCGGCGAGGAGTGGGCGGGGTTGTCGGTGATCGAGTGCGCCGCGAGGGACGAGCGCGGCTGTCGGTGGTCGAGTGCGCCGCGAGGCACGAGCGGCGTGTATCGAGGCCACGAGGTCGGTCGCGGGACGCAGTGGGGTCTCGATACGCTCGCTGGCGCTCGCTACTCGACCGGCGAGAGCGGCTGGTGGTGGTCTCGATACGCTCGCTGGCGCTCGCTACTCGACCGACGAGGAGTGGGTGGTGGTCTCGATACGACCGACGAAGAGGGGCAGGTCGGCGCGGTGCCCGTAGGCTGGGCGCGTGCTGCATGTGTTCGACGCCGAGCTGAAGCTGATGCTGATCGTGGAGCTGGTGCTCCTCGTCGTGAAGCTGTTCGCCTTCATCAACAGCCTGCTCTACTCCGCGGAGGCC
>JAEZKN010000342.1 GCA_023415395.1 Actinomycetes bacterium | reverse complement strand
CCAGGTGCAACGCGAGCGTGGTGATCCGGGTGCCGGACATCGCCGTGACCTCCAGCGTGCCGCCCTCGATGCCGACCTGCTCACCGACCTCGGGGATGTGGCCGAGCCGGGCGATGACGTAGCCGGCGACGGTCTCGTAGCCGCCGTCCTCCAGGGGCAGGCCGGTGGCCTCGGCGAAGTCCTCGATCGACATGCCGGCGTCGAGCGCGGCCAGGTCGCGGGGCACGTCTCGGGCGACCCCGGCGTCGTACTCGTCGTCGATCTCGCCGATCACCTCCTCGACCAGGTCCTCGAGGGTGACGATGCCGTCGGTCCCGCCGTACTCGTCGACCACCACTGCGAGATGGGTGCGCCGCTGGCGCATCGTCGCGACCGAGGGCAGGACGAGGTTGGTGCCCGGCAGCATGAGGACCGGGCGGGCCAGGTCCGCCACCGTGCGCCCGTCGGACGCGGCGAGGCCGAGGAGGTCGCGCACGTGCAGGAAGCCGACGATGTCGTCGAACCCGTGGCGGGTCACCGGGAAGCGCGAGTACGGCAGCTCGTGGACCCGGTCGACCGCTTCGCCGACCGAGAGGTCGCCGGGGAGGAACACCACGTCCCGGCGGGGCCGCATCACCTCACGCAGCCTGGTCTCGGTCGCCGCGAAGACGTCGCGCAGGATGCGGCGCTCGTCCTCCTCCAGCTCCTCGTGGGTCGAGACGAGCTCGCGCAGCTCCTCCTCGGAGAGCTGCTCCCCGCTCGCCCGTGGGTCGCCGCCCAGGAGCCGGACGACGGCGTTGGTGGAGACCGACAGCACCCAGATGACCGGGCGCATCAGCGTCGCGAACCGGTCCAGCACCGGCCCGACCAGCAGCGAGATGCCCGCCGCCTTCTGCAGGGCCAGCCGCTTGGGGACGAGCTCGCCGAAGACGAGCGAGAGGTAGGCGATGAAGAGCGTCAGCACGATGAGCGCGGTGGTCTCGGCGGCGGACGCGCTCAGGCCCAGGTCCTCCAGGTACGGCGCGAGGTCCGGCGCCAGCGTCGAGCCGCCGTACGCCGCGGACAGGAAGCCGGCGACCGTGACGCCGATCTGCACCGCGGCCAGGAACCGGTTCGGGTCGCGTGCGACCGCCGCGACACGCGCCCCACGCGGGCCCTGGCGCTCGAGCGCGGAGAGCTGGCTCTCCCGCAGCGACACCAGCGCCAGCTCGGTCGCGGCGAAGACCCCGCCCACCAGGACGAAGACCACGACCAGCCCGAAGCTCACGAGGGTCTGGGAGTCCATCAGGCCCGGTCACCCCCCTCCGGTCTCGCCGGTGAGCGGTGGGTACCTCGGGCTCGCGCCATGGATCGAGGCTAGCCGCGCTCGCTCACGACGACCGGGTCGTGTGCCCGAGGACGCGCCATGGCGCGTGCTGAGGCACACGACCCGACCTGCGCGCCTCCGCAGCAGTCAGTGCGCCATGTCGACGAAGCGGGAGTAGTGGCCCTGGAAGGCGACGGTGATGTCGCGGGTGGGGCCGTTGCGGTGCTTGGCCACGATCAGGTCGGCCTCGCCGGGGCGGGTCGACTCCTTCTCGTAGACGTCGTCGCGGTGGAGCAGCACGACCATGTCGGCGTCCTGCTCGATCGAGCCGGACTCTCGCAGGTCCGACATCATCGGGCGCTTGTCACCGCGCTGCTCGGGGCCACGGTTCAGCTGGGAGAGCGCGATGATCGGGATCTCGAGCTCCTTGGCCAGCAGCTTGATCTGCCGGGAGAACTCCGAGACCTCGAGCTGGCGGGACTCGACCTTCTTGCCCGAGCTCATCAGCTGCAGGTAGTCGATGATCATCAGCCGCAGGTCGTGCTTCTGCTTCAGCCGCCGCGCCTTGGCCCGGATCTCCATCATCGTCATGTTCGGCGAGTCGTCGATGAACATCGGCGCCGAGCTGACCTCGCCCATCTTGCGGGCGAGCTTGGCCCAGTCGTCGTCGTTCATGTTGCCGTTGCGGATGTGGTTGAGCGGCACCTTCGCCTCGGCCGAGAGCAGGCGCATGGTGATCTCCGAGCGCGTCATCTCCAGGCTGAAGAAGGCGCTGGTCAGGTTGTTGGCGATCGACGCCGCCCGGCAGAAGTCGAGCGCCAGGGTCGACTTGCCCATCGCGGGTCGCGCCGCGACGATGATCATCTGGCCGGCGTGCAGGCCGTTGGTGAGGTCGTCGAGGTCGGCGAAGCCGGTGGGGACGCCGTAGAGGCCGGCCTCGCGGTTGGAGATCGCCTCGATCTCGTCGAGGACGCCGTCCATGATGTCGCTCAGCGGGGCGTAGTCCTCCGAGGACCGCTTGTCGGTGATCTTGTAGATCTCCGCCTGCGCCTCGTCGACGATGTCGTCGACCTGGCCCTCGCCGGCGTAGCCGATCTGCACGATCTTGGTGCCGGCGCCGACCAGGCGCCGCAGGATCGCCTTCTCGCGCACGATCTCGGCGTAGTAGCCGGCGTTGGCGGCGATCGGGACGTTCGCCGAGAGCGTGTGGAGGTACGGCGCCCCGCCGATGCGCTGCAGCTCGCCCCGGCGCTGGAGCTCGGCGGCGACGGTCACCATGTCGACCGGCTCGCCCCGGCCGTAGAGGT
>JAEZKN010000262.1 GCA_023415395.1 Actinomycetes bacterium | reverse complement strand
AAACAGACCCTCCGGCGCCCCCCCGCCGGGTCGTGCGCGTCTCGGCCCACGCGCCCGAGGCGCTGGCCGGGGTCGAGCTGTGGTCGCCGGGGGAGCACTACCTCGCCGACGCGCTCGCGGCCCAGGCCGCCGGCGTCGCGCTGGGCTACGACGCCGCGGAGCTCGCGCGCGGCATCGCGTCGTACTCCGGCACCAAGCGGCGCATGGAGCGCAAGGGCGAGGCGCGTGGCGTGCGCGTCTACGACAGCTATGCCCACCACCCGACCGAGATCGCCGGCGACCTCGCCGCCGCGCGGGCGCTGGCGGGGGAGGGACGCGTCGTCGTGGCCTTCCAGCCGCACCTGGTCTCGCGCACCCGGATCTTCGGGGTCGCGATGGGGGAGGCGCTCGGGGCGGCCGACGAGGTCGTGGTGCTCGACGTCTACCTCGCGCGCGAGGACCCCGACCCGGAGGTGACCGGTGCTCTGGTCGCGGGTGCGGTCCCGCTGCCCGCGGACCGGGTGGCGTTCGTGCCCGACTTCGACGGCGTCGCGGCCGAGCTCGTCGCCCGGGCCCGGCCCGGCGACCTCGTCGTCACCCTCGGCGCCGGGACGGTGACCGAGATCGGGCCACGGGTGCTGGAGCTGCTCGGTGAGTGACACCGGCACCCAGGAGCGCACCCGCAAGCGGTTCGCCCGGCGGCAGTGGGCCCGGCGCTGGCTGACCTGGAAGCCGGTCCTCCTCGTCGTGCTCGTGCTGGTGCTCGCCGTCGGCCTCGGGTGGCTCGTCTACTTCTCCTCGTTCCTCTCGGTCAAGGGCGTCGACGTGCAGGGCGTGCAGCAGCTGAACGCCGACCAGATCCGCGACGCCGCCGCCGTGCCCGAGGGCGACGCGCTCGCCACCGTCGACCTGGACCGGATCCGCACGCGCGTCGAGGCGCTCGCGCCGGTGCGGTCCGCCGACGTCTCCCGCCAGTGGCCCGACCAGGTCCTCATCACCGTCGTCGAGCGCACCCCGGTCGCGGTCGTCCGGATCGCCGGCAAGATGCAGGGGATGGACGAGGAGGGCGTGGTCTTCCGCAGCTACGCCCAGGCCCCGCCCGACCTCCCGCGCGTCGAGACCGGAGCGAGCACCAGCAGCGAGGCGCTGCGCGAGGCCGCCCTCGTCGTCGCCGCGCTGCCCGCCGACCTGGCCACCACCGTCGACCACGTCGAGGTGGCGACCGTCGACGAGATCGCCCTCGAGCTGCGCGACGGCCGCCAGGTCCGGTGGGGGAGCGCGGACGACTCCGACCTCAAGGCCGAGGTCCTCGCCGACCTCCTCGCCGCCCGCCCCGACGCCGAGACCTACGACGTCTCCGTCCCGGGCACGCCGACCACGAAGTAGTCGGTGCTGCGGGGGTGTGGGGTCTGGCCGTCGTGCCGGTCGCTGTGGCGTGCTGCAGGTTCACCACGGTAAGTGGGTGAGCCCTCACTTCTCATGGCGGGCATGCCGTGGGAAGTGCCGGTTCGCCCACCTACCGTGGTGAAGCAGCGACAGCGCGAGCGGCCCGGCCCGCGGGACCGGCTCAGCCGGCCCGGCGCAGCAGGCGCTGGACCCGGTTGATCGTCCTGGCCGGGTGGTCGTAGTCGTCCCAGGTCAAGCGGACCATCCCGCAGCCGGACGCCTCCCGCAGCAGGTCCTCGCGGACCTTCTCGGCGAAGACGACGTCGCCGGGCAGCTGCCCGGGGCGCAGGAGCCGGCCGTACTTCACGACGCCGTCGAACTCGCCGAGCAGGCCGAGGTGGGGCCAGCCCCAGTCGCAGGTGCCGACGAGCACGCCGTCCGCGTCGAAGACGGGGTACTGGAGGATCGGGGCGGGCAGGTGGTGCAGGCGGAACAACCAGCGCCCTCGCGACTCTCCGATGCTCTGCGACTGCCCCGTGGCCATGCGGGTGGGGATGTGCAGGTGCTGCATGTCGGGCCAGGCGCCGAGGCGGTCGTGCTCGCTCCTCAGGCCGTCCTGGTCGAAGAGGCCGCGGTGCAGCCCGCTGTCGAAGAGGCAGAGCGCGGCCTCGTTGCCGACGCGCGTGCCGGTCTCCAGGACGCTCCGGACCGCCTTGGTCGCCGGCATGCCGTCGACCTCGACGATGTCGTCCTCGATGCACACGCCGACGTGGTGCACGACGTCACCCTCGATCCGGCCCGCGCCGCCGTCGAGGCGGGTGACGTGCACACGGTCGAGCGGGACGCCCCAGACGTCGATGCCGTGCGCGATCACCGCCGACACGTGGCTCAGGGCGACCGCCGGGCCGAGCGACCGGAGCACGGCGCGGCAGCGGACCCGATGACGGCCGACATCGTCGAGCGCCTTCCACTCGTCGGTGAATGCGTAGAACCCGCGCCGGAACCGGGTCCACACCCGGGCCCGCACCATCTGGGCGACCGCACGGTCGTCGTAGCCGGCGGCGTCCGCCTCCTGGCGGGTGAAGAAGCCGTCCTGTCGGGTGAGCACACGCAGCGGGTCCATCGCGCCACCGTGCCGGTCGCCGACCCGCCGTCCGGGGGAGCCGGGCACGGTCTGGGGACGGCCTGGTCGCACGCTACGTCTGTGGATGGTCGGCGGCCCCGGTGAGCTCGTTCCCAGGTTCACCACGGTACGTGGGTGAACCGTCACCTCTCATGGCGGGCACACCGTGGGAAGTGCAGGCTCGCCCACCTACCGTGGTGAAACTGCGACGACAGGACCCACCACCCCGGCGTGTCGTCCCGCATCGAGCCGCCGCGCTGCCTAGTGTCGTCACCACGGCGAGGTTGACATAACTATAACCCTCAGGCTGAGGGTCAGAGTTGAGGGACACGCCGGAGCAACTTCCCCGTCGATCCAGCACCGCGACGTACGCGTCACCCGCACAGACATCCGCACCCGAGCAGCGAAGGGCGAAAGCCGTGGGAGCAGCACAGAACTACCTGGCCATCATCAAGGTCGTGGGCATCGGTGGTGGTGGTGTCAACGCCGTGAACCGGATGATCGAGGTCGGTCTCAAGGGCGTCGAGTTCATCGCCATCAACACCGACGCGCAGGCGCTCCTCATGAGCGACGCGGACGTGAAGCTCGACATCGGTCGTGAGCTCACCCGCGGCCTCGGCGCCGGCGCCAACCCCGACGTCGGCACGCAGGCCGCCGAGGACCACGCCGACGAGATCGAGGAGGTCATCAAGGGGGCCGACATGGTCTTCGTGACCGCCGGCGAGGGCGGCGGCACCGGGACGGGCGGCGCGCCGGTCGTGGCGCGGATCGCCCGCAGCCTCGGCGCGCTGACCATCGGCGT
>JAEZKN010000252.1 GCA_023415395.1 Actinomycetes bacterium | reverse complement strand
GTCTACCTCGCCCGCCCTGACGCCACCATCAGCGGTCGCAACGTGCACGAGGCGCGGGTCGAGATGGGCCGCCGGCTGGCCCGGGAGTTCCCGGTCGACGCCGACCTGGTGATGCCGGTGCCGGAGTCCGGCACGCCGGCCGCGTCCGGCTACGCCGCGGAGAGCGGGATCCCCTTCGGCCAGGGCTTCGTGAAGAACGCCTACGTGGGCCGCACCTTCATCCAGCCCAGCCAGACCCTGCGCCAGCTCGGCATCCGGCTCAAGCTCAACGCGCTGGAGCACATGATCCGCGGCAAGCGGATCGTCGTCGTCGACGACTCGATCGTCCGCGGCAACACCCAGCGCGCCCAGGTGCGGATGCTGCGCGAGGCCGGGGCCGTCGAGGTCCACGTGCGGATCTCCAGCCCCCCGGTGAAGTGGCCGTGCTTCTACGGCATCGACTTCGCCACCCGCGCCGAGCTGATCGCCAACGGCCTCGACGTCGACGAGATCGCCGCGAGCGTCGGGGCCGACAGCCTGGGCTACATCTCGCTGGAGGGCATGATCGAGTCCACCGGCCAACCCGCGGAGCGGCTGTGCCAGGCCTGCTTCACCGGCGAGTACCCGATCGCCCTCCCCGACGAGAGCCTGCTCGGCAAGCACCTCCTCGAGTCCTCGATCCAGGCGCCGACGTACGGCAAGGCGCTGCCTGTCCTCAACAACCCGTAGGAGTCCTGTGTCCGAGCCTGGTTCTGGCAACGCGTACGCCGCCGCCGGCGTCTCCATCGAGGCCGGCGACAAGGCCGTCGAGCTGATGAAGGTCTGGATCGACAAGGCCCGGCGGCCCGAGATGATCGGCGGGATCGGCGGCTTCGCCGGGCTCTTCGACGCGTCCGCGCTCAAGGCCTACGACCGGCCGCTGCTCGCCACCTCCGCCGACGGTGTCGGCACCAAGGTCGCGATCGCGCAGGCGCTCGACAAGCACGACACCATCGGCTTCGACCTGGTCGGCATGCTCGTCGACGACCTGGTCGTCTGCGGCGCCGAGCCGCTCTTCCTCACCGACTACATCGCCACCGGCCGCGTCGTGCCGGAGCGGATCGCCGCGATCGTCAAGGGCATCGCCGAGGCGTGCGTCGTCGCCGGCTGCGCCCTGCTCGGCGGCGAGACCGCGGAGCACCCGGGCCTGCTCGGCGAGGACGAGTACGACGTCGCCGGCTCGACCACCGGCGTCGTGGAGGCCGACCGGCTCCTCGGCCCCGGCCGGGTCCGTCCCGGCGACGCCGTGATCGCCATGGAGTCCTCCGGCCTGCACTCCAACGGGTACTCGCTCGTGCGCCACGTCCTCCTCCAGGCCGCGGGCTGGTCGCTGGACCGTCACGTCGACGAGCTCGGGCGCACCCTCGGCGAGGAGCTGCTCGAGCCGACCCGCATCTACGCCAAGGCGTGCCTCGCCCTGGCCGACCGCACCCGCACCCACGCGATGTCGCACATCACCGGGGGCGGCCTCGCCGCGAACCTCGAGCGCGTGCTGCCGGTCGAGCTCGCCGCCACCATCGACCGCGCGACGTGGACGCCGCAGCCGGTCTTCGACCTGGTCCGCCGGGTCGGCGAGGTGCCCCAGCCCGACCTCGAGATGACGCTCAACTGCGGCGTCGGCATGGTCGCGCTGACCCACCCCGAGGACGCCGCCGCGGCCGTCGCGGTCCTCGCGGAGCACGGCATCCGGGCCTGGGTGGCGGGCGAGGTGACGCCCGCCGCGGACCGTGGCGGAGCCGTCGAGCTGGTCCATCAGCACCCCGGTTGGTGAGCCTCGGGTGAGATTCCCGCGATCCGATGTGCGGGAACAGCCACCCAGCAGGTAGCGTTGGCGTCACGAGAACTCTTTGAGACAGCCCGGGCCGCCACCGTGCGCCCGGCCGAGTGTGCGAGGGGGCTGACCCTATGGGGCGCGGCCGAGCTAAAGCCAAGCAGACGAAGGTCGCCCGCGACCTGAAGTACCGCACGCATGAGACGGACTTCGGGGCGTTGGCCAACGAGCTGCACGGGCAGAGCCCGAAGGACGACACCGACCAGATCGAGCCCGAAGAGCTCGAGAAGTGGTCGGACTACTCGGGACCCTCGCGCGACTGACGCACGCCTGACCGACTGACGCCCCGCAGGGCGCCAGTCGGTCATCCGTGTCAGGACTGCGGCAGCCACATGCCTCGGAGCCGGCCGACCTCGCGCATGCGGCGCTCGGCCAGGCGGTCCGCGGCGATGGCCGGCGGCACGCCGTCCGCCGCCGCGAGCTCGAAGACCCGCAGGGTCGTGTCGAAGATGCCCGTGGCGCGCTGGTGTGCGCGGTCGAAGGAGAACCCTTCGAGACGCCCGCTGCGCGGGCTCCTCAGGGACCGGCCTTCGAGCTCGTCGGCGACCTGGATGAGCCCACCGGCGTTGACGCAGTAGTCGGGCGCGTAGAGGATCCCGCGCTCCTCGAGCGCCTTCTCGACCCCCGGGTGGGCGAGCTGGTTGTTGGCGGCCCCGCACACGATGCGGGCCGACAGCGTCTCGACGACCTCGTCGGTCAGCGCGCCCCCGAGGGCGCACGGCGCGTAGACGTCCAGGGCGGACGCGACCAGGTCCGCGGTGGTCGGCACGACCCGCACGCCGGGGAGCTCGTCGCGCACGGCGTCGACCGCGGCGGCGTTCACGTCGGTGACGACCACGGCGGCACCGTCCTCGACCAGGTGCCGCACCAGGTGGCGGCCGACCTTGCCGACCCCGGCGACGCCGACGGTGCGGCCCTCCAGCGACGGGCTGCCCCACGCCACTGTCGCCGCGGCGCGCATGCCCTGGAAGACGCCGTACGCCGTGAGGACCGAGCTGTCGCCCGCACCGCCGTGGGCGACGGTCCGTCCGGTGACGAACGAGCACTCGCGGGCGATGTGGTCCATGTCGACCGAGAACGTGCCGACGTCGCACGCGGTGTAGTAGCGCCCGCCGAGCGACTGCACGTGGCGGCCGTAGGCACGCAGCAGCGCCTCGGACTTCCGGGTGGCCGGGTCCCCGATGATGACCGCCTTGCCGCCGCCGAGGTCGAGCCCGGCCAGCGCGGCCTTGTAGGACATGCCGCGCGAGAGGTTGAGGACGTCGCGCACCGCGTCCGCGGTCGAGGCGTAGGGATGGAACCGGGTGCCGCCGAGGGCGGGGCCGAGGGCGGTCGAGTGGATCGCGATCACGGCCTGGAGGCCGGTCGCGGGGTCGTTGGCGAAGACGACCTGCTCGTGCTCGGAGCCCAGCTCGAAGACGTCGGACGTGGACATGGATGGTCCTGCTTTCTCTGCTCGGCCGCGGGGTGTGCGGCGGTGTGCGGCCCGACAGGGGTGGCGTCGGTGTCCTGATTCACACGGTAGACCCGGCGGCCGGGCGCAGGAAAACCACGTCGCCGTGGGTGCCGTAGCCCGGCAGCGGCCCCCCGCTGCGGCGCCCGTTGAAGGCCACCACCAGCCACCCGTCGCCGTCGGGCACGAGCGTGGGCCACGGGATGTTGGAGGGGTACGGCGCGTCCAGCCGGCCCGTCTCGCGCAGGTCGAGGTCGAGCACGGGGTAGCGCCGGGCCACGCCGTCGCTGGCCAGCACCCGCCAGGCGCCGTCGAGGCGCGCGAGCGTCGTGCCCTCGGTCTGGGTGCCCGCTCCGGCGGCCCGGAGCGTGAGGTCGTCGAGGGAGCGCCCCGAGGCCAGCACGGGGTGGAAGCTGAAGTAGCGGGTCGCGCTCACGTAGCCGACCAGCCAGCCGTCCTCGGTGCGCGCCAGGTGCGGGTCCCACACGCCGACCGAGCGCTGCCCGTCGGTCGGCAGCGCCAGCGGCGCGGTGTCGAGCAGGTGCGCACCCGAGAGCAGGTCGGCGCGGGTCGAGGCGAGCGTGACCGCGACCGGCCGCTCGCGCGGCTCGAAGTCGCCCCACGTGCTGGTCGCCACCAGCCACCGGTCGCCGGCGCCGTCGAAGTCGGGGTCACGCAGCACGTGGGTCGCGTGGTCGCCGTAGGCCCCGGGCCTGTCGGGTCGCCGGAAGAAGAGGTCGGAGAGGTGGGTCAGCGTGAGCGCCCCCGGCTCGAGCTCCCACAGCGAGGTGTGCGCGGTGTCGAAGAACCCGGGCCCGGCACTGGTCGCCGAGAGCACGATCCGCCCGGCCGGCACGCCGTCGACCAGGCGCAGGGCGCGCAGCCCGAGCTGACCGAACCGGCCGGCGACCGGGGCGTCGGCGGCGAGACCGGCCAGCCACTCCTCGGCGTGGGTGTCGACGCGACCCCTCAGGT
>JAEZKN010000236.1 GCA_023415395.1 Actinomycetes bacterium | reverse complement strand
CGGCCTGGCCGCTGCTGCAGGCGCTGGCCCGCGGACGCGCGATGGAGGCCGCCAACCTCGGGGCGCGGTACGCCGGGCAGCCCGACGCCCTCGCCGACGCGCTGGCCACGCTCGCGACCGTGCCGAGCTACCGCCCCTCCATCGACGCCTGGGTGCACCGGGCGTTCGAGGTCCTGGGCCGGCACCCGGACGGCGCGGACACCCTCGGCATCCCGACCTGGTTCTACGGCCACGAGCCGCCGAACCCGTTCGCCACGGGGATCGCGAAGTACTTCCGCAACTCGCTGCGTGAGGCGATCCTGCTGGAGGTCTGCGACGCCGGCATCGTGTTCCTGCCGGGCCGCGCGGGCACGGTCCAGGAGATCTTCCAGGACGCCTGCGAGAACTACTACGCGGCGGAGGGGGCGCTCGCCCCGATGGTCCTCGTGGGCCGCGCGTACTGGACCGAGGACCTGCCCGCGTGGCCGCTGCTGCGGCGGCTGGCCCGGGGCACGGCCATGGAGGCCCACGTGCACCTCGTCGAGACGGTGGACGAGGCCGCGAACCTGCTGGTCTGAACCTGCATGTTTCACGGACGTGAACGGGTCCGGCCGCCTAGATTGACGCAGTGCAGATCTCTCGTCGTGACCTCTTCCGCTCCACCGCAGCCGTCGCCGCCGGAGGCATCGTCCTCGGCCGCCTCGGGCTGGCCGACTCCGCCGTCGCCGGGACCGGACCCGCCGCCCGTCGTGCGCCGGTCACCGTCCTGGGGAGCACGACCCGCAGCACCACCCTGGGCCGCGGCGCCAAGGGTGCCGGCGGCTACACCAAGGTGGCGGCCCGGGCCGGCGAGAAGACCGTGCTCCGCGCCGGAGAGGTCGGTGCCAAGGCCAAGAGCGGCCGCGCCGCACGGCGCACCGCCCTGATCGCCTTCGGCCAGATGAGCGACGTGCACATCTGCGACGGCGAGTCCCCCAACCGCGTCGAGAACGGCGACTCGTTCAGCTCCTCGGCGTACCGCCCCAACGAGGGCCTGGGCCTGCACGTCGCCGAGGCGATGGTGCAGCAGATCAACGCGATCGGCGCCGGGCCGGTCACCAAGCGCCCGCTCGACCTCGTCGTGCAGACCGGCGACAACGCCGACAACGCGCAGTACAACGAGGTCCGCTGGAACATCGACGTCCTCGACGGCGGCCTGGTCCGCCACGACTCCGGTGACCCGGACCAGTACGAAGGCGTGATGACCAGCGTCTCGGCGGCGTACTACAACCCCAGCTACTGGCACCCCGAGGGACAGCCGGAGGGACAGCCGGTCGACGGCTACCGCGCCAAGCTCGGCTTCCCCGAGGTCCCCGGCCTGCTCGACGCCGCCCGCCGCCCGTTCCAGGCCACCGGCCTCGCCGTCCCGTGGATCAGCGCCCTCGGCAACCACGACCAGCTGATCCAGGGCAACGAGTCGCCGACCGCCAGCGACCTCTCGATCGCCACCGGCAACCGCAAGACCTTCATCGTCGGCCAGACCGCCAAGCCCGTGACCGCCGACCCGGACCGCCGCCAGCTCTCCACCCAGGAGATCGTCGAGGAGCACTTCAACCTCGTCGAGGGCGCACCGGGCCCGGTCGGCCACGGCTTCACCGAGGAGAACCGCACCGAGGGCACCGGCTACTACACCTTCGACCACGGTGACCGGGTCCGCTTCATCGTGATGGACACGGTCAACCACAACGGCGACGACAAGGGCTGCCTCAACCAGGCCGAGTTCGCCTGGATCAAGAAGCAGCTCGCGGCGTCGAAGGACAAGCTGGTGATCTTCGCCAGCCACCACACGTCCTGGACCATGACCAGCACGCACCTGGGCGACATCGACCCCGGCCCGCGGGTCAACGGCAAGCAGCTGGTGAAGCTGCTGCTCAAGCACGACAACGTGATCGCCTGGGTCAACGGGCACACCCACAAGAACCACATCGTCGCCCACCCCGTGGTCAAGAAGATCAAGAGGCGGAAGAAGACGGTCAAGAAGGTCGTCGGCGGCTTCTGGGAGATCAACACCGCCAGCCACATCGACTGGCCGCAGCAGGCGCGCCTGATCGAGGTGGCGGACAACCGCGACGGCACCCTGTCGATCTTCACCACGATGCTCGACCACGGTGGACCGACCGAGCACTCCGACCTCGACAGTCCGCTGGAGCTGGCCGCGCTGAGCCGCGAGCTGACCCTCAACGACCCCGGCAAGCTGGACAAGCCGAGCACGAACGACGGCCGGCGCGGAAGCGCCGACGCACGCAACACCGAGCTGGTGCTGAAGGCCCCGGCCTTCCTGCGGTAGTCGGGCTACTCGGCGGCGGCCAGCTGACCGCAGGCGCCGTCGATCTCCCGGCCGCGGGTGTCGCGCACCGTGGTCGGGATCCCCTTCGCCTCGAGCCGGCGGACGAACTCCCGCTCGTCCGCCGGGTCCGAGGCGGTCCACCTCGATCCGGGCGTGGGGTTGAGCGGGATGAGGTTCACGTGCACCCAGCCCCAGTCCCCGCGGGCCAGGAGAACGTCGGCCAGCAGGTCGGCGCGCCAGGCCTGGTCGTTGATGCCGCGCATCATGGCGTACTCGATGGAGACGCGACGCTTGGTCACCTTCGCGTAGTTCCAGGCGGCGTCGACGGTCTCGTCGACCGAGAAGCGGGTGTTGATCGGCACGAGCTCGTTGCGCAGCTCGTCGTCCGGGGCGTGCAGGCTGAGCGCGAGGGTGACCGGGATGCCCTCCTCCGCGAGCTGGAGCATCCGCGGCACGAGTCCCACCGTCGAGACCGTGATGCCGCGCGCGCTCATGCCCAGGCCGTCCGGGGACGGGTCGGTCAGGCGGCGTACCGTCCCGATCACAGCCTTGTAGTTGGCCATCGGCTCGCCCATGCCCATGAAGACGACGTTCGAGACGCGGCCCGGTCCCCCGGGCACCTCACCGCGGGCCAGGGCGCGCGCGGCGGCGACGACCTGCTCGACGATCTCGGCCGTGGACATGTTGCGCTGCAGGCCGCCCTGGCCGGTGGCGCAGAACGGGCAGGCCATGCCGCAGCCGGCCTGGCTGGAGACGCAGACGGTGGCACGGTCGGGGTAGCGCATGAGGACCGACTCGACCAGCGCGCCGTCGAAGAGCTTCCACAGCGTCTTGCGCGTGGTGCCGCGGTCGGCCTCCATCACGCGCAGGGGCGTCATCAGCTCCGGCAGCAGGCCCGCGACCAGCTCGTCGCGCTGGGCGGCCGGGAGGTCGGTCATCTCCGCCGGGTCGTCGACCAGGCGCGCGAAGTAGTGGGTCGAGAGCTGCTTGGCGCGGAAGCCCGGCAGCCCGAGCTCCTCCAGGCGCGCCTTGCGCTCGTCGGGGGCGAGGTCGGCGAGGTGCCGCGGCGGCTTCTTGCGGCCGCGCGGCTCCTCGAAGACGAGGGGCAGGTTCGTGCGCTCGGACATCGCGCCCAGTGTCCCACCGGGGTGGGCGTGCGCCCTAACTCCCGCGGTCAGCTCTGGTAGCTGACGAGGTACCAGAGCACGACGGCGGCCACGCCGCCGACGACCACCGCCGTGGTCACCATGCCGACGATCATGTAGAGCCCGAACCGGCGGGTGCGCGGGAAGATCACCAGCCCGATCGGCACCAGGAGGGTGACCAGCCCGAACGGGAACAGCCGCTCCGCGGTGTCGTAGTCGAAGACCAGTCGCAGCAGCCCGCCGAACAGCGCAGGCACGACGACCAGGAAGCCGAGGCCGGTGAAGAAGCCGGCGAGCGCG
>JAEZKN010000227.1 GCA_023415395.1 Actinomycetes bacterium | reverse complement strand
TGACAGTCCCGGGCGTGGCCGAGGACCAGGTCGTAGCCGTCCCGGGCCAGACGGAAGGCGGTGGCCGCGCCGATGCCGCGGGTGCCCCCCGTGACCAGGACCGAGGGCCGGGTCACTCCACCACCCCGTGCAGCCGGGCGTGCAGGGCGCGGACCTCGGCCTCGAGCGACGGCGCCGGGCCCTCGACGGGTACGCCGGGGGCCACCTCGTGCACGGAGAGAGGCCGGACGGGGCCCGGCGGCACTCCCCAGGCGGCCAGCCAGCCGACCAGCTGCTCGGTCGAGACGGCGTAGACGATCCGGCCGAGCCCGGCCCACGCGTGGGCGGCCGAGCACATCGCGCAGTGCTCGCCCGAGGTGTAGACCGTGCACGCGGCGCGCTCCTCGGGCGGCAGGTGCTGTCCCGCCCACCGCGCGATGTCGAGCTCGGGGTGCCGGGTGCCGTCGCCGTCCTTGACCCGGTTGCGGTCGGCGTGGAGCACCTCGCCGTCACCCGAGACCAGCACCGACCCGAACGGCTCGTCGCCGCCGTCGAGCGCCTCGCGCGCCAGGTCGACGCACGTGCGCAGATGTCTCAGGTCGTCGTCGTCCAACGTCACGTGTCGAGTGTCGCACTACGCTCGTGGCACCTCACCGAACTCGGGACAGCACAGGGAGAAGTCCGATGCAGACCGAAGTCCTCTACAGCCCCGCCTACGCGGCCGCGAAGCTGACGCTGGCCCAGGGCGAGACCGTCCGCGCCGAGGCCGGCGCGATGCTGGCCATGTCGCCGGGGATCGACCTCCAGACGTCGACCCAGGGTGGCGTGCTCAAGGGCCTGAAGCGCTCCGTGCTCGGCGGGGAGTCGTTCTTCATGAACACCTTCACCGCACAGCGCGACGGCGCGGAGCTCTTCGTCGCGCCCTCGCTCCCCGGCGACATGGTGGCCTGGCCGCTGAACCAGACGCTCTTCGTCCAGTCGGGCTCGTTCGTCGCGTGCTCCGGCACCATCCAGGTCGACACCAACTGGGGTGGAGCGAAGACGTTCTTCTCCCGCGAGGGCCTCTTCATGCTGCGCATCAGCGGCCAGGGCGAGCTCGTGCTGTCGTCCTACGGCGCGATCCACGCCGTCGACCTCGAGCCGGGCCAGACCTACACGGTCGACACCGGTCACATGGTCGCGTGGACCGAGGGGGTGCAGTACCACGTCCGCAAGATCGGCGGCTGGAAGTCGACGCTCTTCTCCGGCGAGGGCCTCGTCTGCGACCTCACCGGACCCGGCCGGATCTACCTGCAGACCCGCAGCCAGGACGCCTTCCTGAGCTGGCTGATCCCCCAGCTGCCCACCTCGAACAACTAGTCGCGCGGCATCGCTGATCCGGGTCGTGTGCCTGAGCACGCGCCATGGCGCGGTCTCAGGCACACGACCCGGACGAGCGAGCGCGGTCAGAGGTCGACGGGGTCGCGGATGATCGGGCAGGTCATGCAGTGCCCGCCGCCGCGTCCTCGCCCGAGCTCGGCGCCGACGATCGTGATCACCTCGATGCCGGCCTTGCGCAGCAGCGTGTTGGTGAGCGTGTTGCGGTCGTAGGTGAAGACCACGCCGGGCTCCAGGGCGACGGCGTTGTTGCCGCTGTCCCACTGCTGCCGCTCGGACTGGTAGACGTCTCCGCCGGTGTCGATGACCCGGATCGACGACAGGCCCAGCTCGCGGGCGACCACGTCCACGAACGGCGTCGCGCCCTCGTCACGCACCTCCACCCCGGGTGCGGTGTCCGAGGGCAGCAGCGTGAAGGTGTGCACCGCGTCCATGATCGTCGGGTAGAGCGTGACGACGTCCCGGTCGACGAACGTGAAGACCGTGTCGAGGTGCATCGCGGCACGGAGCTTGGGCATGCCGGCGACGACCACGCGGGTCGCGGCGCCCTGGTCGAAGAGCGCCTTGGCCACCTGGGTGATCGCCTGGCGCGAGGTGCGCTCGCTCATGCCCACCAGCACGACGCCGTTGCCGACCGGCATCACGTCGCCGCCCTCGAACGACGCCTGCCCCCACTCCTGCTCGGGATCACCCCACCACACCGTCGAGCCGACGAAGTCGGGGTGGAACTGGTAGATCGCCTTGTAGAGCAGGGTCTCCTCCTTGCGCGCGGACCAGTAGAGCGGGTTCATGGTGAGGCCGCCGTAGAGCCAGCACGTCGTGTCGCGGGTGTAGAGCGTGTTCGGCAGCGGCGGCACGAGGTACTCCCGCGCCCCGGTCGACTCGCGGGCCAGGCTCAGGTAGTCGGACCGGAAGTCGTCGGGCAGGTCCTGGGTGGCCAGGCCACCGATGAGGAACTCCGCGAGCTGTCGCTCCGGCAGTCCCTCGAGGTAGGCCCGGGTGTCGTCGACGAGCCCGAGTCCGACCTGGTTCGCGACGATCTTGCGGTCCAGGACCCAGTCCTTGGCCCCCGCGACCGCGAGGGTCTCGGCGAGCAGGTCGTGCAGCTCGACCACCTCGACACCGCGCTGGACGAGCTTGTTGACGAAGTCGGCGTGGTCGCGCTGGGCGTTCTCCACCCACATCACGTCGTCGAACAGCAGCTCGTCGTTGTTGCTCGGGGTGAGCCGGCGGTGCGCGAGACCCGGGGCGCACACCAGCACCTTGCGGAGCCTGCCGACCTCGGAGTGCACGCCGTACGTCGACGACACGGTCATGTCATTTCCCTTCCTCGATGGTCAGAGCGTGATGGTCCCGGTCCAGAGACCGACGGCGCCGAAGACGCCCCCGACGAGCACCAGGGCGAACAGGCCGATCTCGGCCGGGGTGAAGATCCGTCGGCCGTGCTCGCTGCGGGCCTTGACGTAGAGCAGCGAGGCCGGCGCCAGCAGCACGGTCATCAGCAGCACGAACTTCACGCCGGCCGCGTCGAACAGGAAGATCGTGTACGCCGTGGCCACCCCGGCGACGATGGTCTCCCGGCGTCTCACCCGCGAGGTCGCATCCTCGTAGGTCTCGCCGGTGAGCCCGAGCTTGAGCGCGTAGGCCGCGGCGAGGAAGTAGGGCAGCAGCGCGAGGGCGGTCGAGAGGTCGAGCATGAAGTTGAGCGCGTCGGTGACGAACAGCGTCAACGCGAGCAGGCCCTGGACGCCGAGCGACGTGACGACCAGCGCGGTGATGGGGGTGCCCGCCTCGTTCTCCCGACCGAGGAACTCGGGGAAGTCCTCCTGCCGCGCCGGGATGTACATGACCTCCGCGGCCATCAGCGTCCACGCGAGGTACGCGCCGAGCACCGACACGATCACCGCGACGCTGATGAACACCTCACCCCAGTCCCCCACCACCGACTGGAAGACGCCGACCATCGACGGCTGACGGGTGTCGGCGAGCTCGGGCTGCGGCACGACCGCGTAGCTGGACAGCGTGACCAGCGAGAAGATCGACAGCACGCTGAGGAAGCCCATCACCGTGGCCCTGCCGACGTCCTCGCGGCGCCGGGCGTAGCGCGAGTAGACGCTCGCGCCCTCGATGCCGATGAAGACGAACGTCGTGATCAGCATGGTGTTGCGGACCTGCTCGTCGAGGTCGCCGAGGTCGCCGTAGCCGTAGGCGGTCCAGTTGTCGGAGAAGACGCCGGCGTCGAAGTTCACGAAGAGCACGACGATGAACACCAGGATCGGGAGGATCTTGAAGACCGTCACGATCCGGTTGATGATCGCGGCGTCGCGGACCCCGCGCGCGATCAGGTAGTGGAACA
Organism: Actinomycetes bacterium; assembly: GCA_023415395.1. Lineage (GTDB taxonomy): Bacteria > Actinomycetota > Actinomycetes > Propionibacteriales > Nocardioidaceae > Nocardioides. The sequence goes on along the minus strand of JAEZKN010000227.1, from coordinate 6,435 downwards.
GCCAGACGCCCGCCGTGCCCAGTCCCACGGCCAGGACCGTGTCGCCCTCGCCGAAGCTGTCGAAGAAGGCGCCGAGCGTCGAGCCGATGAAGACCCAGTAGAAGGTGTTGCCGGCGACCGCGCTGGCCCAGAACCCGATCGCGGAGTTGAAGCCCGCGTAGTCGCCGAACCCGGCCTTGGCGTAGATGAAGACGCCGGAGTCCAGGTCGGGTCTGCGGATCGCGAGGTTCTGGAAGACGAACGCCAGCATCAGCATGCCGGCGCCGGCGATCGCCCAGGCGATCAGCGAGCCGAGGATCCCGGTCGCGACGCCGAAGCGGGCCGGGAGCGAGAACACCCCCGCGCCGACCATGCTGCCGACCACCATGGCGGTCAGCGTCGGCACGCTCATCTTGGCGACGGCTGCTCCCGGGGCGGTGCCGGTGTCGCTGGTCATCTCGACTCCTCGAGCTCACTCGGGTCGGTCTTCTCGATCTTGAAACCTGTGTAGCCGTAGAGCACGCTCAGCGCCGGGCTGGCGTAGCAGAACACGGCGTACGGCAGGTAGAGCAGCGTGGAGACGCCCAGGGTCGCACCCATGAACGCTCCGCAGGAGTTCCACGGCACCAGGGGTGACGTCACAGTGCCACTGTCCGCGGCCAGACGGGAGAGGTTGGTGCCGGCCAGGCCACGCCTGGCGAACTCGGCCCGGAAGATCCGGCTGGGCAGGACCAGCGCGATGTACTGGTCCCCGGCGACGACGTTGAGGCCGAAGCCGCAGGCGAACACCGTGAGGAAAAGCCGGCCGGTGCTGCGCGCAGAGGAGATGAGGGGCGTCACCAACCTGCCGATCAGGCCGAACTCCTCGAGCAGCGCGCCGAACGTCACCGCGCCGACGATGAGCCAGATCGTCAGCAGCATGCTGTCCATGCCGCCGCGCGACAGCAGCCGGTCGACGTCCGCGATCCCGGAGTCGATCGAGAAGCCGGTCGCCATCGCCGACCAGACCGCCTTGACCGACTCGACGACCACGTTGCCGCTGCCGGTCACGAACTCGGCGTACACCTCCGGCTGCAGGAACGCCCCGAGCACGCCCGCCACCAGCGTCGACACCAGCAGCGCGAGCGCCGCCGGCACCTTGCGGTACGACAGGTAGCCGAGCAGCAGGAGCGGAAGCAGCGCCAGGGGGGTGATCCAGAAGATCTCGTTCAGCTTGTCGAGGTCCGAGGTGGTCTCGGCGTCGGAGACCGTGTCCGGCCCGGTCGTCCCGAGCACCAGGAACACGACGAACGCGATCGCGAACGCCGGCCCCGACGTCCACACCTGCCGTTTGATGTGCTCGTGCACGTCGACACCGACGACCTGCGCGGTGAGGATCGTGGTCTCCGACAGCGGGGAGGTCTTGTCGCCGAGGTAGGCGCCGGAGATGACGGCGCCGGCGGTGATCTCGGGCGACACGCCGATCAGGCCGGCGACGCCGATCAGGCCGACGCCGATCGTCGCGGCGGTCGTCCAGGAACTGCCGATGCTGAGCGCGACCACGCCGCAGATCAGTGCGGCCGCGGCGTAGTACCAGCCGGGCGACAGCACCTGGATGCCGTAGTAGACGAGCGTCGGGATCGTGCCGCTGAGGTTCCAGACGCCGATCAGTGCGCCGACCGCGAACAGGATGAACACCGCGCTGGTCACCGACGCCAGGGCCCGCTGCCCGGTCTCCTGGACCGCGGAGAAGGCGTGCCCGTTCTGATCGCGATCAGCGCCGCGACCTCGCAGCAGACCACCAGGGCGACCTGGATCGGGCCGTCCAGCGCGTCCAGCCCGAACAGCGTGAGCGCACCCGCGATCAGGGCGGCGAGCGTGAGGAGCGGGATCAGCGCATCCGCCAGTGACGGCGCCGTGAACTCGGGCACGTCGTCGGCCATGGACCCTGCCTAGCGGACCTACACCGGACGCCGCCTCCCCCGAACCGGGCCAGTCGGGGTCACCCGACGCCGTTCAGCTCGTCGACGACCGCGAGCAGATCGCCGCGGTCGTAGTAGTCGACCGCGACGAAGTTCGGCAGCATCCCGCGCTCCTCGCGGCACTCCTCGAGGCGGGGTGCGAGCACGTCGCGCGCGTTGACGATCTCGGAGTTGCGCGGCACGTGCCGCCAGTCGTCGATCCAGTGGTTGACCAGCAGGAGCGAGGCGCCGGCGTCGCCCCGGTTCGTCTCGCAGGTGAAGTCCTCGGGGCGCTTGAAGAGGTAGGGCGTGTCCTGCACGACGCTGAAGCCGTCGATGAGCCACGGCCACCGCTCGCCGCCTCCGTGGTTCTCCATCAGGATCACCAGCCGGCGCCCGGACGCGACCATCTCCCCCAGCGCCGGCCAACGGCCGTCCGCGGCCGGCTCGTGCACGTAGGGCAGCAGCCCCGCCCTCTCGACGACCTCGGCGGTGTCGCGCGGCGACACCTCGTCCTGCACGAACAGCGTGACGACCTCGCGCGGATGGGTCTCGATCCAGTCCCGGACGTCGCGCAGGCTGTCGAGCCACCGGGTGGAGCCGAGCTCGCACATCGCGTGGCAGAGGTAGGGCCGGACCTCCCCCTGGGGGTCGAGGCCCGCCGCGCGCCGAGCCCGCAGGGCGAGGTCGACGACGCGGTCGCCGTACGTCTCCCGCGCCTCGTCGAACGCCGCCTGGCGCTGGGAGTCCGCGGTCGCGACGATGCCGCGGCGGCTCGTGCGCTGGCCGTACCAGCTGTCGATGAGCAGGACCCGGATGCCGTGGTCGAGCTGGTCCACGATCCCGTCGGGCTGGTCCGGCGTGAACCAGCCCGGCTCGCTGGCCGCCGACATCGAGTTGTGCGTGGCTGCGTATGCCACCTCGTCGTAGCGCCGGTCGCAGAGCTCCTCGTGCCCGTTGCACCCCGTCGACGGGGCCGGGTCGGGGTCCTCGGAGCAGCCCGTGAGCAGCAGGAGCGCCACCAGGACGAGGCGGAGACGGGTCACGACCCAACCGTGGCCGCTCCGCCGCGCCCCTGCAAGGATCGACGTTCGTGAGGACGTGGACTCCGTGGCGCTCGGTCGTGGCGTTCGGTCTCGTCTCGCTCGCCGCGGACATGGTCTACGAGGGCATGCGCTCGGTCGCCGGACCGTTCCTCGGCTCGCTGGGCGCGTCCGCCCTCACGGTCGGTGTCGTCACCGGCGCGGGCGAGGCCATCGCGCTGGTGCTGCGCCTGGTCACCGGCCCGGTGGCCGACCGGACCGGCCGGCACTGGGGCCTGACCACGCTCGGCTACGCGCTCACCGCCGTCTGCGTGCCGCTGCTCGCCCTGGCGCCGTTCCTCGGCGCGGCCGGGCTCGGTGTGGCCTCGGTGCTGATCCTGGCCGAGCGCGCCGGCAAGGCGATCCGCTCGCCGTCGAAGTCCGCGCTCCTCGCCGGGATGGCGAAGCCGGTCGGGCGCGGCCGCGGCTTCGCGGTGCACAAGGCGCTCGACCAGGTCGGCGCGTTCGCCGGACCCCTGCTGATCGCGGGTCTCGCGGCGCTCAGCGGCGAGCTGTGGCTGGGCTTCCTCGTCCTCGCGGTCCCCGGAGCCGTCTCGCTCGTGCTGCTCGCCCAGCTGCGCCGGCACGCGCCGATCGAGGCGACACCGCCGGTCCCGACCGTGCGCACCCGGGTCCGACTCCCCCGTGACTTCCGGCTCTTCGCCTTCTCCTGCGCCGCCAGCACGCTCGGCCTGATGACCTTCGGGGTCATGTCGTTCGCCCTCGTCGAGGCCGACCTGCTCGCCCCGGCCGTGGTGCCGGTCCTCTACGCCGGCGCGATGGCCGTGGAGGCGGTCGCCGCCCTCGCGACCGGCAGCGCCTACGACCGGGTCGGCGCGACGGTCCTCTACCCCCTGCCGCTGCTGGTCGCCGCCGTGCCCGCGCTGGTCTTCGCCCAGACCCTCGGCCTCGTGCTGGTCGGCGTCGCGCTGTGGGGCGTCGCCACCGGCATCCAGGACTCCACGGTCAAGGCGCTCGTGGCCGACCTGGTGCCGCCGACGTCCCTGGCGACGGCGTACGGCGTCTTCGCGGCGGCCCAGGGTGTCGCCGCGCTCGCCGGCGGCGTGCTCGCCGGCTGGCTCTACGCCGACCACCTCGGCGTCCTGGTCGCGGTGATCGGGGCGATCCAGGCGGTGTCGCTCGTGACGCTGGTCAGCTCGACGCGCCGAGCAGGGCACGCAGGGTGAGCGTCCCGGCCGGCAGGCCGTGCCGGTCGTAGTAGGCGAACATCGCGCTCAGCCACGGGTGCGTGCCCGGGTCCGGGACCTGCCGCGCCTCGACGCCGGCCTCGTCGGCCAGCTGACGCACCGTCGCCTGGCGGGAGGCGAGCTCGTAGGTCGCGCCGGCGTGGCCGTCCTCGAGCAGCACCCGGGCCGCTGCGGGGCCGAGGTCGGCGAGGTCGAGGAGGCCGAAGACCGCGTCGAGGTCGTAGGGCACCTCGACGCGCGGCCCGGACAGGTCGAGGTTCTGGAGGTAGGCGCCGGGCTGGAGGATCGTCCAGGCCAGGCCCGAGCGGCGCACGAGGTCCTCCGCGACCGCCTTGCCGACGTGGTGCGGCATCTCGGGGACGTAGGGCGAGGCGACGGAGTGGTAGACGACCCGCCCCACCCCGGCCGCACGCATCGCGTCGAGCGCGGCCGCGACGTAGGCCGGCTCGTCGGGGTGCAGGTTCGGCGCGACCAGGTACGCCGCGTCGCACCCGGCGAGGTCCCAGCCGTCACGGCCCAGCGCCCGGCTGTCGGGGAGGTGGGCTCGCACGGCACGGCCGGTCTTGCCGCGGCCGGCGAACACGGCGACTCGGGTCATGCGACGAGCCTAGGGCGGCGGCGGGGGCTCCTCGTCGAAGCGGGGATCGGCCAGGAAGTACTGGGCCACCCGTCCGGGCGGCTTCTTCTTCTCCGGAGGCGGCTCGGGCACCATCCGGCCCTCGACGGCGTCCCAGAAGCGGTCGGCGAGGTGCATGACCTTGCGCGCGACCAGCCCGAGCACGCCCGTGTGCGGGGTGTAGGGGTGCGGCCGGCTCGGCGCGGCCAGCTCGGCGTCGCGCAGCCGCTGCGCGAGGCGCTCGACGTCCGCGGCCGCCCGCGACGCGGTGAGCCGGTCGGCGAGCTCGTCCTCACGCTCCTGGTGGCGGCCCAGCACGTCGTGCACCTCCGACCACACCTGCGGCCAGGAGGCCGAGGTCTCGTAGACCGATCCGTACTCGTGCGCCTTGACGTGGGCGAGCAGGACCTCGAGGTCCTTGGCCGAGTGCAGGTAGTCGTGCACCAGCGTGGCGCCGTCGTCCACCTCCCGGCGGGCCGGACGCAGCAGCACGGCGTCGACGGCGTGCAGGTGCTTGCTCGTGGTGGCGAGGAAGGCGTCCATCCGCTCGCGGCCCTCGCGAGGGCGACCGGGTGGCGTGTCCGTGAGTCGCGCGGCCTCGAGCCGCTCGTCCATCTGCTCGTGCGTGTGCCGGATCGACTCGCGGAGGACCTCGGTCGTGCCCATGGCGTCACCTTCCTCGCGTCCTTCCTTCGATGATGCGCCGCGTGGACCCGACCGACAAGTGACCTTCGCCTGGGCAGACCCGGGCTCAGACCAGGTCGACCTCGGCGTACGCCGCGCCGTCGGCGAGCTCGGCATAGCCGGGGCCGCGGTCGAAGAACGCCTCGCTGGGTGCGGGCCGGCCGGCGCGCTCGGCCGCGGTCGCCTCCGCGTCGAAGCCGAGGCTGTCGTCGTCGAGGGAGCCGGTCAGCACGACGCCGTACGCCGCCAGCGCGGCCTCCGGGGAGACCTTGCGCCAGACCACGTCGCGGACGACGAGGGCGGGGTCGCGGTCCAGCGGGTTGCCCCACCCGCCGCCGCCGGTGGTGCGGATGCGGACCACCTCGCCGGCCTTGATCGGCTCGGCGTCGGCGAGGGCGTCGACCTCGCGCTCGGCCGGGCCGCCCGGGTCGATGGTGACCTGGAAGGGCTGGCCGGCCAGGCCGCCCTTGACGCCCCAGCAGGCCAGGATCGACCGGTCGGCGATCGACATGAAGTGGCCGTCCTTGAGCATGCGGATGTGCTTCTCGTAGCCGAGGCCGCCGCGGAACTGGCCCGCTCCCCCGCTGTCCATGGCCAGCGAGAGCGACTCGACGCGGAACGGGAAGCGCGCCTCGGTGAACTCGGTCGGCAGGTTCCGCGAGTCCGGGACGACGTGGATGGTGTCCTCGCCGTCGGCGTAGTAGCGGCCTCCGGACCCGCCACCGAGCACCTCGCGCATGAGGTAGGGGCGGCCGTCGAGGTCCTCGCCGTACACGCCCGTGTAGCGGATCGTCTCCTGGTCGGCCGGCATCCGCCCGTCGACGGCCTTGGCGACGACCCCCGCGAGGACGCCGAGCAGCCGCAGGATCACGAACGTACGGGCGTTGGTCGGTGCCGGGAACACCGGCGTCAGCAGCGTGCCCGGC
>JAEZKN010000222.1 GCA_023415395.1 Actinomycetes bacterium | reverse complement strand
GATGGTGCGCATGAGGACACCCCTGATCTCGGTCGGCGAGCTGCGCGAGCGGCTCGACGACGTGACCGTGCTCGACGTGCGCTACCGGCTGGGCGGCCCTCCCGGGCGCCCGGAGTACGAGGCCGGGCACGTGGCCCTGCTCGTACTCCGCACGACCGCCCGGCCCGCCCATCCGGTAGCGGACGTCGAGGACGGTCACGGAGCCGAGCCGCTCGACCAGCTCGGCAGCGGTGATGAGGGGCGAGTGCATGAGAGGATTCTGCCCCGTGGCTGAACTGCACTTCTTCACCGGCACCATGGACTCCGGCAAGAGCACGCTGGCGCTCCAGACGAACCACAACCACGCCGCGCGTGGGCTGGTCGGCCGGCTGTTCACCACCCACGACCGGGCCGGCGAGGCCAAGCTCTCCAGCCGCCTCGGCCTGACCCACGAGGCGCTCGAGGTCACCGCGGACTTCGACTTCTGGCGCTACGTCGTCGACTCCCTGACCCAGGGCGGGCGCATCGACTACCTCGTCTGCGACGAGGCGCAGTTCTACTCCCGCGCCCAGATCGACCAGCTGGCCAAGGTCGTCGACGAGCTCCAGATCGACGTGTTCGCCTTCGGCATCCTCACCGACTTCCGCACTCAGCTCTTCGAGGGCAGCGCCCGGCTCGTCGAGCTGGCCGACCGGATGCACGTGCTCCAGGTCGAGGCCCTGTGCTGGTGCGGCAAGCGCGCCACCCACAACGCGCGCACCGAGAACGGCGTGATGGTGGTCGAGGGCGAGGTGATCGTCGTCGGTGACGTCGACGAGATCGACCAGCCGCCGGCCGACGTCGCCTACGAGGTGCTCTGCCGGCAGCACCACCGCCGTCGGCTCACCGCCGCGCGCGCCAAGGCCGTCTCGCTGGCCCCGGAGCCGCTGCCCTTCGGCTGACGCCCGGCCGACCCGGGGCCGGCCTCGCGCGGACGCGGCGGAGCTGCCCCTATCGCGGAGTGTGACCCAGGTCATAGGTTGTGCCCCGTGCTGAAGTCTCGGGTCACCGCCGCCGCCCTGTCCCTCGCCCTCTGCCTGACCGGGATGCTCACCGGCCTGCTGGTCGCGAGCCCTCCGGCGCAGGCCGACGGCCCCGGCGTCGGAACCCCCTGGGTCGTGACCCTCGGTGACTCCTACATCAGCGGCGAGGCCGGGCGCTGGGCCGGCAGCAGCAACGCCTCGTCGTCCCGGGCCGACGCGCTCGGGCCGACGGCGTACTTCGACAACGCCTCCGGCACCGGCGAGACCATCAACCGGTGCCACCGCAGCAGGTCCGCCGAGGCCTTCGTCGGCGGCGGGGTCAACGGGCTCAACCTGGCCTGCTCCGGGGCGCGGACCGCGACGTCGAACGGCACCAACTTCAAGCCCGGCCTGGACTTCTTCGACGACGGCGCCGGGCGGCAGGGGCAGGCGAAGGTGCTCCAGGGCTTCGCCGCGTCGCACCGCGTCGGGATGGTCGTGGTGTCGATCGGCGGCAACGACTTCAACTTCGCCGACGTCGTCACCAGCTGCGTCGCCGACTTCCTCGCCTCGCCGACGTGGTGGAAGGACTACTGCCACGACGACAGCTCGGTGAAGGCGAACTTCACCGCCGGCAACGTCGCGACCGTCCGAGCGCGGATCGCCGGGGCGCTGCGCAACGTCGCCACCGCCATGCGCAACGCCGGGTACGCCGACTCGCAGTGGACCCTGCTCGTCCAGACCTACCCGAGCCCGATCCCGCGCGGGTCCGGGTTCCGCTACCCCGAGAGCGGCTACTCACGGCAGAGCACCGGCGGCTGCGGCTTCTGGAACAAGGACGCCGACTGGGCCAACGACACCGCGCTGCCCACGATCAACGGCGCGGTCCGCGGCGCCGTCACCGACTCCGGGCTGGGCAACACCCGCGTCCTCGACCTCGCCTCGGCGTTCAACGGGCGCCGCCTGTGCGAGAGCACGGTCGGCCTCTACGAGGAGCGCGGCATCGCCAGCTGGACCTCGGCCGGCGCGGTCGACCAGACCGAGTGGATCAACCAGATCCGCACGGTCTCGACCTGCTGCTCGAACAGCCCGTACTACGTCCAGGAGTCGCTGCACCCGAACTACTGGGCCCAGCTCGCCACACGTTCCTGCGTCCGCCAGGCCTGGAACGGCGGCGCCCCGCGCGGCGGCAGGTGCACGATCTCCGGCACCGGGCTGGCGGACGGTGAGCCCCGGATGTCGCTCGACTGAGGCCTCCTCCGCGGCGATGTGAGACTCCCCGCACCCGGTGCTATGGTCCGGCCATGGCACCCCTCCTGGACGCACGGACGACGACGGCCGAGCCGTCGCACGTGCCCTCGGGTGCCGTCCTGCTCGCCCTCGAGCTGAGCGAGATCGCCCGCGGCATCCGCGGTCTCGACGTGCTGCGTCGCAGCGTCGACCGCGCCCCGCCGGCCTGACCCGGCACCTCGGCACCACCTGAGTCACCGTCGCCGCTGAGCGGTCGCGTCCAGGACGCGACCGCCACGTCCGCCTACCCGCGGACCGCCGACTCCGTCCACCCGCGGCTCCCGCCGGCGGGTGGCTGACGCCTACCCACCCCGACCCACCGGGAGGGACGACCCATGAGAACCCCGTGGTACGAGATGGAGCTCTTCCCCTCGTCCGTCACGCCCGCCGGGCACCGTTTCGACGACACCGTCGCACTGCCCGTCGACACCCCGCACCGCCTCGAGCACGCCGTCCTGGCCGCCGAGATGCGGCTGCGGGTCCTGCCCGAGCCGCACGAGCTCAGCAGCCGGACCGCTGCTCACCGTGCCCGGCTCGAGCAGGTCCGGGCCGAGGCCGTCGAGGCCCAGGCCCGGCTCGCCGCCGGCACCTACGGCACCTGCCTGGACTGCGGCGGCCCGATCGCCCTGGCCGCCCTGACCCAGCGCCCGTGGACGCGCGCGTGCGTCGACTGCGCGCTCGACATCTGAACCCGACCACCCCGAGGAGGGCGTCCCCATGACGCACCCCACCACGCTCGACCCCACCCCCACCGACGGCTACGAGGCACTGCTCGCCGAGGCGACCGCGCTGCGGCACGAGCAGCTGCGTGGCCTCCCGGAGGACGACGACGACCCGGTCGTGGCCGCCCAGCGGGCCGCGCTGCACCAGACGCTCGGAGAGATCGCCGGCGCGCACCGCCGTCTCGCCGAGGGCACCTTCGGCACCTGCACCGGCTGTCGCGAGCCGATCCCGCCGGCGCGGCTCGAGCTGCGTCCGTGGGCGGCGACCTGCGTCGCGTGCGTCGGACGGTGACCACGATGACCACCCACCGGCAGCCGCAGCACGTCGCCGTCGTCGGCGCGGGCATCGTCGGCCTCAGCGTCGCCTGGTTCCTCCAGGAGCGCGGGGTCACCGTCACCGTCCACGACGGCGCCGAGGCCGCGGCCGGGGCGTCGTGGGGCAACGCGGGCTGGCTGACGCCCGCGCTCACCGCTCCCCTGCCCGAGCCCGACGTGCTGCGCTACGGCCTGCGGTCGGCACTGCGACCGTCGTCGCCGGTCTACGTCCCGCCGCGGGTCGACCCGGCGCTGTGGCGCTTCCTCGGCGGCTTCGCCCGGCACTGCACGCCGGGACGCTGGCGACGGGGCATGGCGGCGTACGCCCCGCTGAACCGGCTCGCGATCCGGGCCTACGACGACCTGGCCGACGCCGGCGCGACACCACGGCCGCGGCACGCGCGCCCGTTCCTCGCCTGCTACCGCACGACCGAGGAGGCCACCGTCCTGCGTGAGGAGCTGCACCGGATCGAGCAGGCCGGGCAGCCGGTCCACTTCGACTACCTGACGGGCCCGCAGGTGCACCAGGCCCAGCCGGCGCTCGGCAGCGACATCACCGCGGCCGTGCTCCTCCACGGGCAGCGCTACCTCCACCCGCCGGAGTTCGTGCGCGCGCTCGCCGACTCGGTCGTCGCGCGCGGAGGCAAGCTCGTGGAGTCCTCACCCGTGGCCTCGGTCCAGACCGACCGCCAGGCCGCGTGGCTCACCGGCGGCCACGGCATCCGGCACCGGTACGACGCCGTGGTGCTCGCGACCGGCGCTGCGCTCGGAGCGCTGGCGCGGTCCTTCGGGGTCACCCGGGTCGTCCAGGCCGGCCGCGGCTACTCGTTCGCGGTGTGCGGCGACGACGTGCCGCAGGGACCGGTCTACTTCCCGCAGCAGCGCGTGGCCTGCACGCCGCTGCACGAGCGCGACGAGCACGACCGCGAGGTGCTGCGCGTCGCCGGGATGATGGAGTTCCGGCGGCCCGACGAGCCCCTCGACCCCCGCCGGGTCAGCGCGATCGTCGACGCCGTCCGCACGTTCCTGCCCGGCGTCGACCTCGACCGCCGGCGCGACGAGTGGGTCGGCTCGCGCCCGTGCACGAGCGACGGGCTGCCGCTGGTGGGTGCCACCGCCTCGCCCCGGGTCTTCACCGCGGGCGGGCACGGCATGTGGGGCGTCGCCCTGGGCCCGGTGACCGGCCGCC
>JAEZKN010000371.1 GCA_023415395.1 Actinomycetes bacterium | reverse complement strand
ACCACTTCGTGAGGGACTATCCCGCCGAGGCCGGTGGAGCGTCGTCGCCCGGCCGGAGGGTCAGCACGTCCCGCGCGGCGTCCTCGACGGCGTCGCGGGTGAAGGGCCAGGCTAGTGTCTCGCCGTCGGCCCACAGGTCGGTCTGGTCGGTGTAGTGGCTGTTGAAGGGGTGGCCGGAGACGCCGGTGAGGCTGATCCAGCGCGAGTCGTCCCAGTCGGCCACAGAGACGACCATCCGCATCGACGGCGCGCTCTCGATGCCGTAGCCCTCGGCCGCGTCCCAGCCCGTCGCGTTGACGGTCGATGCCCCGCCGCCGACCTCCCAGCCGCCGCGGTTGACCAGCCACTCCACCGCGCCGATGCCGGACTCGCCGAGCGTGGGGCTGCGCAGGTCGAGGCGGTGCTGGTGGCCCCACGTCCAGTCGTCGGGGTCCAGCGCCTGGAGCCGGGTCAGCTCGTCGCGCGCGTCGCGCATCGCCTGCTCGAGGACGTCGTCGCGGGTCTCGACGACCTCCTCGGTGGTCGCGTCGTCCCACCACGCGCTGTCGGGCTGGCGCAGCAGGTCGGTCACGACGGCGTACCACCGGTCGCCGCCGTCGGGCCAGGTCTCCTCGGGCAGGTCGTCGTGGAAGGTCAGCGCGAGCAGGTGGCGCCAGACCGCGTTGAAGTACGCCGCTCCGGAGCTGTCGGCGTCCTGCCGCCCGTCCCAGTCGCGCAGCTGGCCCTGGCCGCCGGCGTAGTAGCCGTGGCCCAGGTCGATGTCGAGGAGGTACGGCGTCAGCACGGTCGCCAGCGGGTGCTGGTCGTCGAGCTGCAGCGCGAGCATGTCGTCGACCGAGAGCGTGCCCTGCTCCTCGATCAGCGCGCGGATCCGCTCGGAGCGGTAGCCGCGGTCCCAGTCGTCGGTGAGGAAGTAGGGGTAGTCCGGGCTCGTCACGGCCTGGTTGGCGGTGACGACGAACCCCTCGTCGGGGTCGAGCACGCTCGGCAGGCCGGCGAAGGGCACGTGCTCGTCGGTCCAGTCGTCCTCGGGCAGCCAGCCGCGCGCGGGCAGCCGGCCGTCGTTGCCGGACTTGCGGATCGGGATCCGGCCCGGCGCCTGGTAGCCGATGTGGCCCTCGCGGTCGGCGTAGACGAGGTTCTGCGCGGGGACGGCGAAGGACGACGCGGCGGCCCGGAACTCGTCCCAGCTGCTCGCCCGGTTCATCTGCAGCACGGCGTCCGCGGTGCGTCCCGGCTCGAGCGCGGTCCACTGCAGCGCCACCGCGTAGGTGCCGCCCCCGACCTCGGCCACGTCGTCGGCCACGTCGGAGAGCAGCGGGCCGTGGTCGGTCTCGCGGACGGTCAGCTCGACGTCGCGGCCGTCGGCGACCTCGATCGTCTCGGTGCGGGTCCGCAGGGGCCGCCACTCGCCGTCGTAGCGCCAGCGGTCGCCGTCGACCCGTTCGAGGTAGAGGTCGCTGACGTCGGGGCCGAGGTTGGTGAAGCCCCACGCGATGTCGGCGTTGTGCCCGATGATCACGCCGGGCACGCCGGAGAACGTGAAGCCGGAGACCTCGAGCGGGCAGTCCGGGGTGACCGTGCGGCAGTGCAGGCCCATCTGCATCCAGATGCCCGGCAGGCTCACGCCCAGGTGCGGGTCGTTGGCCAGCAGCGGCTCCCCGGTCTCGGAGTGCTCGCCGTCGACCACCCAGCTGTTGCTGCCGAGGCCGTCCCCGTGGCCGAGCAGCGCGGGTATCTCGGCGACGCCGGCCCGCAGGCGGCTCAGCGCCGCGCGCATGTCCGCGGTGTACGGCGGGCGCGTGGGGTTGCGCGTGCCCGGCCCGGTGGCGTCCTGCTCGTAGACCCCGTCGACGACCGCACCCTGGCCGACGATCGGCCGGTGCGCGCGGTAGTCGTAGGACGGGTACAGCTCGGCCACCTCGGCCTCGGTGTGCCCCGCCAGCGCGAGTGCGCGGTCGATCTCGTCGGTCATGTTGCCGCGCAGGTCCCACGCCATGGCCTTGAGCCAGGCGATCGAGTCGATCGGGCTCCACGGCTCGGGCTCGTAGCCGAGACCACCGGCGTTGAGCACGGTGTACTCCACCGCGATCTGGCTCGGAGAGTGCTGGTCGAGGTAGGCGTTCACCCCGGCGGCGTACGACGTGAGCGCGGCCCGCGTCTCCGGCGTGACGAGCGCCAGCTCCTGCTCGGCGACCCGGCGCCAGCCCATCGTGCGGACCAGCTCGTCGCTCTCGAGCGCGTCCTCGCCGAACATCTCCGCGAGCCGGCCGGCCGTCGCGTGCCGACGCACGTCCATCTCGAAGAACCGCTCCTGCGCGTGCACGTAGCCCTGCGCCCGCATCAGGTCGTCCAGGCTGTCGGCGTAGACCTGGGGGATCCCGTGCTCGTCGCGCACGACGTCGACGGTGCCGGCCAGCCCCGGGACGTCGATGCTCCCCGTGGTCTGCGGGAAGGGCTGGCGCACCAGGTAGACGACGGTCAGCAGGCCCGCGACCAGGAGCAGCGCCAGGGCAGCCGCGACGTACGCCGCCACCCGGACGACCCGCGGCCACGCCCGGAATCCCGCCACCCCAGCAACCATGTCGCTCGCCATTGTGCCGTGTCGTACCATTGGCACTCGTCACGGCAGAGTGCCAGCGGAGGTTTTGAAGACAGTGCCGACCTATCAGTACGCCTGCACCGAGTGCGGTCACGCCTTCGAGCAGGTCCAGAGCTTCTCGGACGACGCGCTCACCACGTGCCCTCAGTGCCAGGGCCGGCTGCGCAAGGTGTTCAACGCCGTGGGCGTGGTGTTCAAGGGCTCCGGCTTCTACCGGACCGACAGCCGCTCCGGCTCCTCGGCCACCGACAGCGCGTCGACCAAGACCGAGACGAAGTCCGAGACCAAGACCGAGACCAAGACCGAGTCGAAGCCCGCCGCCGCGGCCTCCTCCACGTCCTCGGACTGACCGCCCGGACCGACCGCCCGGACCGACCGCCCGGACCGACCGCTCGGACCGGACCTGTGGAGGACCGGCGCACCGCCGGTCGATCCGGCCTAGCGTCGCGGCCATGCGCCGCCTCGCCGCTCTGCTCCGTCCCGTACGCCGTGCCGTGCTGGCCCGCCGCCGGCTGCTGGCCGCCCTGCTGACCGCCGTCGCGGTCGCCGCCGGGC
>JAEZKN010000362.1 GCA_023415395.1 Actinomycetes bacterium | reverse complement strand
CAGCAGGAGTGCGGGGCGGAAGCGCTTGCCGCCCTCGGCCGCGCGCGCCACCGACTCCCACAGGTCGGCGTGCGTGGGGCCGTTGGCGCGGGCTCGCACCCGGCCCTCGTCCAGGATCCGGAGCAGGGCCAGGTCGGCGGCGGACTCTGCGCGGGTGCTCATCGGACGCCCGCCGGCCAGTCCTCGAGGTCGGTCAGCTGCTCGTGCTGCTCCAGCAGCCACGGGCTGAGCGCCCACGGGGCCGCGGCGACGGCGGCCGCCAGGTCGCCGGCCGAGACCCAGCGCCACTCCGCGACCTCGTCGGGGTGCGGCCGGAGGGCCTCCGGGTCGTCGGTGCACGTGGCCACGAACACAGGACACACCTCGTTCTCGACGACGCCGCTCGCGTCGACGGCGCGGTAGCGGAAGGATGGCAGCACGCAGCGCACCCCGGTGACCGCCGCGCCGAGCTCCTCGCGGGCCCGGCGCTCGACGGCGGCCTCCATCTCCTCGTCGGGACGGGGGTGGCCGCAGAACGAGTTGGTCCACACCCCCGGCCAGGTCCGCTTCGTGACCGCGCGTCGCGTCAGCAGGACGCGACCGGCCCGGTCGAACAGGTAGCAGGAGAAGGCGAGGTGCAGCGGCGTGTGGGCATCGTGCACCTCCGTGCGGGGGGCCGTCCCCACGGGGTTCAGGTCCTCGTCGAGCAGCACGACGAGGTCAGCAACCAGGTTCACGCACGCCACCTCCAGGCGAGAATATCGCTCCGCGAGCGAGAAGTCGCTAGACAACTTAGCGAATTAGGGGAAAGAGTACCCAGATGAGTGAGGGCGGGTTCTTCCCGGGGAGCGAGCCGTACGCCGCGAGCGAGCGCGACCTCCTCCGCGCGGTGCGCGACCTGGTGGCCGCCGACCGCCTGATGCGGCGGGACATGAGCCGGCGGATGTCGGTCGGTGAGACCGACCTGCGCGCCATCCGCTACGTGATGGCGGCCGAGCGCCTGGGCCGCCTGGCCACGCCGCACGACCTCGCCGAGCACCTCGGGATCACCACGGCCGCGACCACGACCATGCTCGACCGGCTGGGCGCGGCCGGTCACCTCGAGCGGGTCCCGCACCCCACCGACCGGCGCTCCAAGGTGCTCGTCGCCACCGACCACGCCTACGCCGAGGCCCGCGACCACCTCGGGTCGATGCACGACCGGATGCGCGAGATCGCCGAGCGGGTCCCCGTCGAGGCCCGGACCGCGGTCGTGGAGTTCCTCCGGGAGATGACCGAGCTGATGCTCGAGGACCCGGACGAGGAGGAGAGCGACGGCTGAGCCCGCCCCTCACACGAACGCGTTGACGCCCGTCTCGGCCCGCCCGATGAGGAGCTTCTGGATCTGCGAGGTGCCTTCGTAGAGCGTCATCACCCGCGCGTCACGGAGGTACTTCTCGGCCGGGTGCTCGTCGACGTACCCGGCGCCGCCGTAGACCTGGATCGCGTTGTTGGCGGCGCGCACGGCGGCCTCGGAGGCGAAGAGCTTGGCCTTGGACGCCTCGGTGCGGAAGGGCAGACCGCGCTCGATCAGGTCGGCGCAGCGCCAGACGAGCAGTCGAGCGGCGTCGGCGTCGACCGACATGTCCGCGATGAGGTCCTGCACCAGCTGGAAGCCGGCCAGCGGACGGCCGAACTGGGTGCGCGAGGTCGCGTAGGACACCGAGGCCTCCAGGCAGCCCTGCACGATGCCGACGCAGCCGGCGGCGACCGAGACGCGGCCCTTGTCGAGCGTGGTCATGGCGATCTTGAAGCCCTGACCCTCCTCGCCCAGGCGCGCGGACTCGGGCACGCGGACGTCGGAGAGGAACAGCTCCGCGGTCGCCTGACCGCGCAGGCCGAGCTTGCCCTTCACCTCGCGGGCCTCGAAGCCCGGCGTGTCCGTCGGGACGAGGAACGCCGTGACGCCGCGCGGTCCGTCGTCGCTGGTGCGGGCGAAGACGAGCGCGACGTCGGCCCAGGTGCCGTTCGTGATGAAGAGCTTCTGGCCGGTGAGGACGTAGTCCGAGCCGTCGCGCCGGGCGCGCGAGGTCAGGTTGCCGGCGTCGGAGCCGGTGTCGGGCTCGGTGAGGCCGAAGCAGCCGAGGGCCGTGCCCGCGGCGATCCGCGGCAGCCACTCCTGCTTCTGCTCCTCGGTGCCGAAGCCCAGGACGGACTTGCCGAACAGCCCGTTGGAGACCGACACGATCCCGCGCAGCGCGGAGTCCGCGCGGCCCAGCTCCTCCATGCCGAGCACGTAGGTGAGGTAGTCACCGCCGAGGCCGCCGTACTCCTCGGGGATGGTGAGGCCGAAGAACCCGATCTCCGCCATCTTGGGGATGATCGCGAGGTCGACCTGCTCGTCACGGTCCCACTGCGTGCGGTGGGGGACCGCCTCGCGGTCGAGGAACTCGCGCGCCAGCGCGCGGAACGCCCGCTGCTCGTCGGTCAGGGTCAGGTCCACGTCACGCCTCCGGGGGGAGAAGGTCCACCAGCACGGCCAGTCTGGCGCGGTGTGCCTCAGGCGTCCCGAGCAGCAGCGCGTCGGCCTTGGCCCGCTTGAGGTGGAGGTGGGCGGGGTGCTCCCACGTCATGCCGAGGCCACCGTGCAGCTGGATCGCCTCCTCGCAGGCGTGCACCGCGACCTCCGCGCAGTACGACGCCGCGACCGCCACCGCGACGGGAGCGTCCGGGTCGTCGGTGGCGAGGGTCGCCGCCGCGTAGTGGGCGCCGGCGTCGGCCTGCTCGACCTCGGCGTAGAGGTCGGCCAACCGGTGCTTGATCGCCTGGAAGCCGCCGACGACCCGGCCGAACTGCCGGCGCTCCTGGAGGTAGGCGACGGTCGTCTCCAGCGCCCACCGGGCCAGCCCGACCTGCTCGGCGGCGAGCAGCCCGGCGCCGGTCAGCAGCGCGCGCTCGACGGCGGCCGACGCCGAGGAGGAGACGAGCGTCCGCTCGGCACCGTCCAGGGAGACGTCGGCGAGCGGCCGCGTCATGTCGAGCGAGGAGACCGGGGTGACCGAGGCGCCGCGCACGGCGTAGAGCGCGTCGCCCTCGGGCAGCAGCAGGACGTCGGCGGGGGCGCCCACCACCCGGAGGGAGGGCTTCCCGGTCGACGGAGACACCAGCAGCGCGGCGGTCTGCGCGCCCGAGGCGAGCGATGGCAGCAGCGCCGTGTCGCCGAGTGCGACCAGCGCGGTGGTGGCCACGACCGAGGAGGTCAGGAACGGCGAGGGCGCCGCGGCCCGGCCGAGCTCCTCCAGCACGGCGGCGGCCTCGCGGGCCGTCGCACCGGCGCCGCCGAGGGACTCGGGCACGAGCAGGCCGGGCAGGCCCAGCTCGCCGAAGGCCGACCACAGCGGCTCGGTGACGGTGTCCTGGCCGTCGTACAACCCGTTGACCGCCTCGGGCGGGGCGTGCTTCTCGATCGCCCGGCGCACCGAGGCGCGCAGGTCGGTCTCGACGTCGTCGGCGAGCAGCGAGACGTTCGCGGGGGAGGTGGTCATCGCGGGAGGTCCTTCCACGGCACGTCCTTGTCGACGCGGTGCTCGGTGGGCAGGCCGAGGACCCGCTCGGCGACGACGTTGCGCAGCACCTCGGAGGTGCCACCCTCGATCGAGTTCCCCTTGGCGCGCAGGTAGCGGTAGCCGGCGTCCTTGCCGAAGAAGTCCACGTGGGTCGGCCGCCGCATCTCCCAGCTGTCGTAGGCCAGCCCCTCGTCGGCGAGCAGGTCGACCTCGAGCGCCGAGAGCTGCTGGTTGATCCGCGCGAACGACAGCTTCATCGCCGAGCCCTCCGGGCCGGGTACGCCGGCCGCCAGCTTCTGCCGCAGCCGCGTGGCCGTGATCCGCGCGACCTCGGTCTCGACCCAGCCGCGCAGCAGCCGTTCGTGCGTCTCGGGCGTGCGCAGCTCGGGCCGCTCCCGCCAGGTCTTCGCGACGTTCATGACCATGCCGAACTCCCGCGGGAAGGCACCACCGCCGATGGCGACGCGCTCGTTCGAGAGCGTCGCGTTGGCGACCTTCCAACCCTCGCCGACGGCGCCGAGGCGGTCGCTGTCGGGGATCCGGGCGTCGGTCAGGAAGACCTCGTTGAACTCGGCCTCGCCGGTGATCTGGCGCAGCGGCCGGACCTCGACGCCCGGGTCGTGCATGTCGAGGACGAAGTAGGACAGGCCCGCGTGCTTGGGCTGGTCGGGGTCGGTGCGCGCGAGCAGGATCGCCCGGTCGGCGATGTGCGCCGAGGACGTCCACACCTTCTGCCCGTTGAGGATCCAGGTGTCGCCGTCGAGCACCGCGCGGGTGGCCAGTCCGGCGAGGTCGGAGCCGGCCCCGGGCTCGGAGAACAGCTGGCACCAGACCTCCTCGCCGCACCAGAGCTTGCGCAGGTAGCGCTGCTGCTGGTCCTCGGTGCCGAAGGCGAGGATCGTCGGGGCGGCCATGCCGAGGCCGATGCCGATCTTGCGCGGGTCGTTGTCGGGGGCGCCGGCGGCGTACAACGCCTTGTCGACGACCGGCTGGAGACCGCGCGGCAGTCCGAGGCCGCCGAGGCCCTCGGGGAAGTGCACCCAGGCCAGGCCCGCGGCGAAGCGGGCGTGGAGGAAGTCGAGCCGGTCGGTCGACGCGGGCGGGTGCTCGGCGAGCAGCGCGTCGACACGCTCCCGGAGCTGGGACTCATCCATCGGCGGGCTCCAGGTGTCGGGCGATCTCGGCCTTGGCCAAGGAGTTCTTGTGCACCTCGTCCGGGCCGTCGGCGAAGCGCAGCGTGCGGATGCCGGCGTACATCGCCGCCAGCGGGAAGTCCTGCGAGAGCCCGCCCGCCCCGTGGACCTGGATGGCCTT
>JAEZKN010000579.1 GCA_023415395.1 Actinomycetes bacterium | reverse complement strand
GCCCGAGCTGGCCGCGCTGGCCGGCATCGACGCCGACGGCCTGGTCGCGGCCGTCGCCCGCTACAACGACGCGGTCGCCGCGGGGGTCGCCGCCGACTTCGGTCGCACGCACCTGCCGGCGCCCATCGCGACGGCGCCGTACTACGCGATCCGCAACCACGCGATCACGCTGGTGACCTTCCAGGGTCTCGACATCGACGCGTCCTGCGCGGTGCGCACCGAGGCCGGGGAGACCGTGCCGGGGCTGTACGCGGTCGGCGAGGTCATCGGTGCGGGCGCGACCTGCGGCAACAGCTTCTGCAGCGGGATGTTGCTCACACCGGCGCTGACGCTCGGTCGGCTGCTGGGACGTCGTCTCGGGAGCACTCTCGCCGCACGCTAAGTTCGCTCCCATGGTGGAGGAGAGCTGGTCCGACTCCTCAGCCCGTGCTGTCCTCCAGCTCATGGTGGAGTCGGTCGCCGAGATGGTCGGCTTCGAGGTCGCCGTCTTGTCGGTGGTGATCGACGAGCAGCTGGCGACGGTGGCCTACGCCGGCCCCGAGGAGTTCCGCGACTACCTCGAGGAGCCGGACCCGGTCGCGGTGCTGGACTCCGTGCTCGACCACGCGGTCGTGTGGGGGCCGCGGCTGCGGTTCATCCCGGCCGAGGCCACGCGGGAGCTCGAGGGTCACTGGGTGCTCATGGAGCAGGAGACGCCGGCGACGCCCGACGCCTGGAACCCCGAGGACGGGCTGCTCGCCCTGCTCACCGACGACGACGGCGTACCCGTCGGCGTGCTGTCGGTCGACAAGCCCCTCACCGGCCGACGGCCCGACGCGCGGCAGTGCGGCCTGCTGGAGCGGTACGCCGCGCAGGCCGAGCGGGCCGTCCTGACCGCCATCGAGCGTGAGGCGCTGGTCCAGCAGGTCGCGCACGCGGAGTCCGCGCGCCGGCTCATCCGCTCCGCGTCGATGCCCGCGCGCGCCTCGCTCGACGCGATGGTCGAGCACACGCACCGGCCGCTGGTCGAGGGCTTCCGCGCCAGCGGTGCCTGGATCCAGCTGGTCGACGCGGACGGTCCGGGCATCGGCTACGCGCGCTCGCGCGACGGCGAGATGGTCCACCTCGACGACGCGGTCGTCGTGGCCGCGTGCTCGATCATGCCGCACCTGTGGGCCGAGCAGCGGGCGCTCGTGGTCAGCGCGGGGGAGTCGACCGAGGTCCCCGCCGCGGTGCACCGCGCGCTGGCCGACCTCGAGCTGTCCTCGGTCCTCGCCGTGCCCCTCGGGGTCGGCGACGAGAGCGTGGGGTTCCTGGCGCTCACCCGCCGGGCACAGGATGCGCCCTGGACGCAGGTCGAGGTCGACTCCGCCCTCCAGATCGGGCACGACCTGGGCGCCGCGGTCATCACGGCACGCGCGCTCGAGCGCGAGCGCAACCTGGTGCGCGAGCTCCAGCAGCTCGACGACTACCGCAGCCAGCTGATCGCGACGCTGTCGCACGAGCTGCGCACCCCGCTCACGGTCATCTCCGGCAACCTCGAGCTGCTCGGCAGCACCGACCTCGACCCGACCGCGCTGCGCTACCACCAGGCGATGGGTCGCGGCACGAAGCGGATGGAGCGCGTGGTCGAGGACCTGCTGCTGCTGGCCCGGGTGAGCAACCCGCAGCACCCGCTGGTCCGCGACGACGTCGACCTGTCCGGCATCGCGCGCGAGGTCGCCGACCTGGTCCGCACCACCGCCGCCGCGAAGTCGGTCGACCTCACCCTCGACGCCCCGCCGGGCCTGGTCGTCTCCGGTGACCCCCTCGAGCTGGACCGCCTGGTCGGCAACCTGGTCAGCAACGCCGTGAAGTACACCCCCTCCGGCGGCGTGGTCACCGTCACCGTCGCCCCGCAGGGCGACGACCAGGTCCTCCTCGAGGTCTCCGACAACGGCATCGGCATCTCCGAGGAGGACCAGGTCGGCCTCTTCGGTGCGTTCTTCCGCACCACCAACCCCGACGCCCTCCGCGAGCCGGGCACCGGCCTCGGCCTGGCGATCGTCGCCACCATCGTCGAGCGGCACCAGGGTGCCGTCTCCGTGCGCTCCGAGCTGGGCGCGGGCACGACCTTCACCGTGACGCTGCCCCGCTCCTGATGCCGGCCGGCGCGGCGGCGGGTTAGCCTGCAGGCCCGACCGGAAGAGGTGCGCTGTGGAGTGGGTGCTCATCGTCCTGGCCGTCGGCGGCGGCTCCGGGTGGCTCGGCCGGCACTGGCACCGTAGGCGCGCCGAGGCCGCGGCCTCGGCGGCAGAGCTCGACGGCGTACGCCGGCTGGCCGAGGAGGACGTCACCGTCCTGGGGGAGCAGCTGCGCCGCCTCGATGCCGAGGTGGCCGGGCGGCCGCTCGACGACGCCGCGCGCGTGGACTACCAGACCGCGCTCGACGCCTACGAGTCCGCCGGCCGGGCGGCGCCCCGCATCTCGGGCCCGGAGGAGGTCAGCACCGTCGTCGACACCCTCTCCACCGGTCGCTACGCGCTGGCCTGCGTCCAGGCCCGGGTCGACGGCCGGCCGGTGCCCGAGCGACGTGTGCCGTGCTTCTTCAACCCCCAGCACGGTCCCTCGGTCGCCGACGTGATGTGGACCCCGGGCCGCGGGGGAGGCACGCGACGCGTGCCGGCCTGCGCCCAGGACGCCGCGCGCGTGAAGGCGCACGAGGACCCCGAGGTCCGGATGGTCACCCTCCGCTCGCGCCGGGTGCCCTACTGGGAGGCGGGCGGCGCCTACCAGCCCTACGGCGAGGGCTACTTCGCCAGCGCCGTCGCGATGTCGTGGGCGTTCCCGCCACCGACGAGCGACATCTCGTTCGACGGTGGCGGCTTCGGCGGCTTCGACGGCTTCGACGGTGGGGGCTTCGACGGTGCTGGCGGGTTCGACGGTGGTGGCGGGTTCGACGGTGGTGGCGGCGGGCCGTGACCACCCGCTCCCGCCCGAGAGGCGGAGACCGTCAGGTGCGGAGCCAGCGCTGGCCCGGCCAGGCCGCCGCGACGAGGTCGCGTCCGAGGCGGTCGGCGACGGCGTCGTACGTCGCTCGGTAGTGCTGCGCGATCCGCCGCGCCGCCTCGTCGGGCAGCGTGAGGACGTCGGACTTCGGCGACGCGTTCACGTGCCGCTCGGTGTCGGCGGGGACGGGCGTCATGCCGAGGAACGCGGCGAGGTCGCGCAGGGTCGAGTCCTCGAAGAGCCGCTCGTAGAGCGCGTAGAAGATGTCCCCGCGGTCGAAGACCGACTCGAGCGTCGCCATCGTCGTCTCGTAGCGGGTGCGCTCCTCGAACCACGGTGAGTCGAAGACCTCCAGCACCCGCTCGTCCGGCGTCTGCGCGTGGCGGTCGGGCTGCCGCTGCTGGTACATCCGGACCGCGGACCAGATCCGCTCGGCCGGCTCGCGCATGAGGAAGACGGTCGCCACGCGGATGCCGCGCCGCGCGAAGCGGTCGCGCACGTCGGCGAACCGCTCGGCCGAGAGCATCGAGTAGGACGGGGTCACGTCGGCGGCGACCCGGATCCCGGGCCGGGAGAGCAGGAGCTCGAAGTAGTCGACGTAGGTCTCCGGGTCGGCGTAGAAGCCGGCGAGCCGCAGGGCGTCCGCCGCCGCGGGTTCCCCGCGCGCCACCCGAGCTCCGGCCTTCTTGGCCCGCACCCCCGTGCGCTCGCGGAAGTGCGCCATCATCTCGAGGTCGAGCCCGTCCCAGACGTGGTACTCCTTCATCAGGCCCGGCGCGCACTCCGGCGAGGACGAGATGTGGTCGTGGAGCCAGGCCGTGCCTGCCTTCTGGGCACCGACGCCGAGCAGGAAGGTCTTGCCGTCGTCTCGGATCGCCACGGCAGTCATGCTAGGCGCAGCGCCGGCTCACGTCCGGCGGTGGTAGCGGGCGTGGGCGGGGGTCGGGATCCCCGGTGAACCGGGGAAGCCGACGGGGGGGGGGGGGGGGGGGGTCCCCCCCCCCCCCCCCGCCGGGGGGGGACCCCCGGCGCCC
>JAEZKN010000573.1 GCA_023415395.1 Actinomycetes bacterium | reverse complement strand
GTTGGTCTTTGGGGCCCCCCTTTCCCACGGGGTTCACATTATGCCCCAAGCCCGCGTTACAGCTGCGGGCGGCGCTCGACGGGGGCGGCGTCTCGGCCAGGTCGCGTCGGTGGGCGAGCCGAGGCGCCGCCCACGGGCTCACCCCGGGTGCGGGCGTCGACCCGTCGGCGGCGTTTGCGATGCTTGCCGCCGCAGACGATCGGTGAGCAGGAGCGGGGGAGTGCAGTGAGCGAGATCTCGGGCGAGCTCGCCCGCGTGAAGGGCGCCTTCGCCCAGCCCACGCTGACCCTGCTGCACCAGCGCCAGGCCCCGGTGGTGATCACGATCTTCCGGGCCGCGTTCGGCCGCAACAACAAGCCCATCCCGACCGCCCGGCTCCACGCCCAGGTCGAGGAGCACGTCGCGGCGATCCGGCAGGCGGGTGAGCAGGACGTCCCGGCCGGCACCGGGCGGGAGCTGTGCCAGCGGTGGATGCGCGGCCAGTGGCTGGTGCGGTCGCTGGACGAGGCCGGGCACGAGGTCTACGTCCTGACCTCCCACGCCCAGCAGGCACTGGAGCTGGTGAAGAACCTGGCGCGCGACCGGGCGACGCTCAGCGAGCACCGGATCGCGACCATCCTGGGCACGGTCCGGCGCTTCAACGCCGAGGCCAACCCGGACCGCTCGTCCCGGGTGACGCTCCTCAACGAGGAGATCGCCCGGCTCCAGGCCGAGCGGGACCGCCTCGTCGACGGCGCCGAGCTGGTGAGCGCGACCGAGGACTACATGCTCGAGGGCTTCACCGAGCTGCTGTCCCTGATCTCCGCCCTGCCGAGCGACTTCGCCCCCGTCGAGGAGCGGTTCGCGACGATCCGCACCGAGATCCTGGCGGCGTTCCGGGCCGAGGACCGCCCGGCCGGCGAGGTCATCGACGACTACCTCGCCCGCGCCGACGCCCTGATGACCGCCACCCACGAGGGTCGCGCCTTCGAGGGCGCCTTCGCGCTCCTGCGCGACGACGCCCTGGTCACCCAGCTGCGCGACGACCTCGCGGCGCTGCTCGACCACCCGCTCTCCGACGGGATCCTCAGCGACGCCGACCGGGCCGAGCTGCGGGGGACCGTGCGCCTGGTCCGCGACGGCCTGGACCGGGTGCTGGCCCAGCGGTCCCGCGTCACGGCGACGCTCAAGGAGTACATCGTCTCCCACGACGCCGCGCGCGACCGGGAGCTCGAGCAGACCCTGCGCCAGGTGGAGTCCGAGCTGATGACCTGGATGGCCGCCACCGGGCCCCGCGCCACCCACGACGTCCCGCTGCTGCCGGCACGCACCGGCGTCGAGCACCTGCGCGAGCGCTTCTACGACCCCGCCGACGACGTGCTGCCCGACCGCATCGTCAGCGCCGACCCCGACGACGCTCCGCCGGTCTCGTTCGCCGAGCTCCTCGCCCAGGGCGGCCCCAAGCTGGCGTCGCTGCGCGAACGCCTCGACGCCGCTCTGGACTCGGCCCTCCCGGTCGCCTCGCTCGGGGAGCTCTTCGACGAGCTGGAGCCCTCCCTGCGGCGCCCGGTGGAGATCTTCGGCCTCCTGCACCTCGCCGCCGACCACGGCTGGCACCCGGAGGAGACCCTCGAGCAGTTCGCCGCCGTCCGCCCGGACGGGTCCCGGCGGACCTTCGCCGTCCCCCGCACGCCGCTGCCCGACCCGGACCTGTCCCAGACGGAGACCCCCGCATGACCACCGACACCGACCTCGACACCGAGCCCCACCTCGAGCCCGACACCGACACCGAGCCCGAGGCCGACCTCGAGGAGCTCCCCGACGAGCGCTCGGTGTCGCTCTTCGAGGGCGACGAGGGTGGCCTGGAGCACGCCCAGCGTCACGCCCTGGTCACGCTGCTCAAGCAGCGCTTCATCAGCGCGCGCACCCACCCGCGCGACTGGCGCGTGCTCGTCGAGCACGAGCGCCTCCTGCGCTCGCGGCTCAACGACGTCTTCCTCGACCTCCAGGTCGACCGCGACCGCGAGGTCGCCTGGAAGCGCCAGGCCGTCCCGGAGACGGGCGCCCGCTTCCCGACCCTGCTCTACGACGCCGCGTGGTCGCGCGAGGAGACCCTGGTGCTCGTCCACCTGCGGGACCGGCTGCGGGCCGGGCAGGCCGGGGGAGACGCCCGGGTCTTCATCGACCGCGAGGACATCGTCGACTACGTCGCGAGCTTCCGGCCGTTGCACGCGACCGACGTCGCGGGCGACGAGAAGCGCGCCCGCAACGCCGTGGCCACCGTCGTCAAGGCCGGCCTGCTCATCGACTCCGGCGTGGAGGACAGGTTCGAGATCAGCGAGGCGGTCGAGCCGCTGATCCCGCTCGAGCTGCTCCGCGAGCTGCTCGAGGCCCTGCAGAGCGCCAACCGCGGCGACGAGGAGCCGGCGGACGAGGCCGACCTGTTCGACGAGACCGCGGACTCCGACCGCGACCTGACCGAGGAGCGCTGAGCATGTCGATCGACGAGGTGGAGCAGGTCTCCTCCGACGGGCTCTTCGAGCGGCGCGAGGTCGCGACGCCGGCCGACGACACCGTGCAGTGGCGAGCCGCCCTGCTCCAGCTGGTCAACTGGGGCGGCTTCGGCGGCCTCACCACGGTGCCGCTGCGCGGTGACGCGACGATGGTCTCCGGCGCCTCGGGCGCCGGCAAGAGCACCATCCTCGACGCCTACACGGCGCTGATGATGCCCTCGGACACCAAGTTCAACGGCGCCTCCAACGACGCGGTCGCGGGCCGGGCCCGCGGCGCGGGCCAGCGCAACCTGCTCTCCTACCTGCGCGGGGCGGTCGACGTGGTCGACGACCCCCGCACCGGCCGCCCGGTCGAGCAGCTGCTGCGCGGCAAGGGCGCCGACACGTGGGGTGCGGTCGCGATGACCTTCGTCAACGACCAGGGCGGCCGCTTCACGGCGCTGCGCACCTACTACGTGCCGCGGCGGGCCACCCGGTCGGCCGACGTCCAGATGCAGCTCGCCACGCACGAGGGCGCGCTCGGGCTGGACCTGCTGGAGGTCGCGGTCCCCGAGCGCTTCCACGCCAACACGCTCAAGAAGCTCTTCCCCGGCATCCGGGTGCACCGCACGTACGCCGAGTTCGCGGCCGTCCTGCACGCGCGGCTGGGCATCGGCGCCAACGGCGACGGGGCCAAGGCGCTGCGCCTGCTGGCCCGGATCCAGGCCGGCAACCAGGTGCGCAGCGTCGACGAGCTCTACAAGGACATGGTCCTCGAGCGGCCCTCCACCTTCGCCGCCGCCGACCGGGCCATCGAGCACTTCGACGACCTCGACATGGCGCACTCCGCGATGCGCACCGAGGAGCAGAAGCTCGAGCTCCTGGAGCCGATCACGGCACTGCACGAGCGCCGGACCGTGGCCGCCCGGCGGCTCGCCGAGCTCGACTCCTACGGCGTGACGCTGGCCGGGGACACCCCGATCCGGCTGTGGCTGCTGCGGACCCACCAGCGCCTGATCGAGGCGGCCGTGGCCGCCAACCGCACCGACCGGGCCGCCGCCGCGGCCGAGCTCAGCGCGACCACGTCGGAGGAGCGCGCGCTCCTCGCCCAGCTCGAGGCGGCCAAGGAGGCGCACCGGGCCGCCGGCGGGTCCACGCTGCAGGCGCTCGCGCTGTCCCGGGAGCAGGAGCGCGTCGTGCGCGAGGACCGGCTCGCCCGGCGTACCGCGCTGCAGGAGCGGATGCTCCCGCTGATCGAGGCCACCGACGCCGACGCGCCGGACGTCGAGGCGGCGCTGATGTCGACCGAGGCCTTCACCGTCCTCCAGCTGCACGCCCGGCAGTGGCTGGCCGGCTGGCAGCGCGACCAGGAGCGGATCCGCGACGAGCGCGACGCGACGCTGCGCCGCCAGTACCCCCTCAGCGAGCGCCGTGCCGAGCTGCGCACCGAGCGCGCCTCGCTGGAGAGCCGCGCCGGCCGGGTGCCCGCCCGCATGCACGAGCTGCGCGCGCAGGTCGCCGAGGCCAGTGGGCTCGCGCTGGAGGAGCTGCCGTTCGTCGCCGAGCTGATCGACGTCGCCCCGGACGAGGCGGCGTGGCGGCCGGCGATCGAGACCGTGCTCGGCGCGAGCGCCCGGCTGATGCTCGTGCCGATCGACAAGCTGGCCGTGTTCTCGGCCGCCATCGACGGCCTGCGGCTGCGTGGCCGGCTGACCTTCGAGGGCGCCGAGCTCGACCTGCCCCAGCTCGGCCCCGGCGATCCCGAGCGGGTCGCGGGCAAGCTCGTCTTCCAGGACTCGCCGTTCAGCGGCTGGGTGCAGGCCCACGTGGACGACCCGGCGCGCAACGCGCTGTGCGTCCGGTCCCCTGAGGACCTCGACGGCCCGGGCTACCGGGTCACGCTCGCCGGGCAGACCCGCAACGGACGCCGCGGCACCCACGGCCGCAACGACTCCCGCAGCATCATCGGCTTCTCCAACGCCGACGCGATCGCCGAGATCGACGCCGAGATCGCCGGCCTCGAGCAGCAGCTGGAGGAGATCACCGCCGAGGTGGCGGAGGCCGACCGGCGCGCCCGCGTGCTGGAGCACCAGAAGGCGTCGTACGACGCGGTGGCGACGGCCCGCTTCGACGACCTCGACGTCGACGGCAGCGAGCGCCGGATCGCGGAGATCGAGCGGCGGCGCGCCGAGCTCCTCGACGCCGACGACCAGCTGCAGACACTCGAGGCGCAGATCAGCGACCTCGAGGAGCGCGTCGAGTCGAGCCGGCGGGCCCGCTACGGCGTCGAGCAGCGCCAGCGCGACCTGAACGCGGCGCACGCCGAGCTGGTCGACAGCGAGGACCTCGTCGCCGACCGGCTCCTGGCCATCGAGTCCCACGGTCGCGTCGTGCTCACCGCGGAGCAGGAGGCGGCGCTCGCGGCCGACTTCGCCGCGGCCGCAGCCCCGGCCGACCCCGAGGACCTCGACCGCTTCCCGGAGACGTCGCAGCGGCTCTCCGAGCGGCTCCGGGCCGCCGTCGGCGACGCCGAGGCCGAGATCAAGCGGGTCGAGGAGGACCTCGTCTCGATCTTCCGGGTCTACAAGTTCCACTGGGAGTCGCCGAACCTCGGCATGACCGCCGACTCCTACCCCGACTACGCCCGCATCCTCGAGGAGATCCGCGGCAAGGGCCTGGCCGAGCGCCGCTCGGAGTGGCGGCGCCGGCTGACCGAGTGGAGCGGCCAGGACCTGGTCCCGCTCGTGGGGGCGATGGCGGCCTCGGTCGAGGAGATCGAGGACCGGCTGGAGCCGATCAACGCGATCCTGCGCCGCCTGGAGTTCGGCGCCTCGCGCGACCGCCTCCGGATCCGGCTGCGGCGGCTCGCCCCGGCCCACGTGCAGGTCTTCCTCAAGGACCTGCGGGCGCTGTCGTCGGGCGCCACGACCGACCTGGGCGAGGAGGCGCTCGAGAGGCGCTTCGCCGAGCTCAGCCGGTTCATGCAGCAGCTGCGCAAGCCCAGCCAGACCGGCGACGCCGCCGTCGCCGTGACCGACCGCGAGCGGTTGCTCGACGTACGCCGGCACGTGGAGATCAGCGCCGAGCGCTACGACCACCTGACCGGAGAGCTGCGCGCGACGTACCGGACGCTGGGGGAGAAGAGCGGTGGCGAGAGCCAGGAGCTGGTGGCCTTCATCGTCGGCTCGGCGCTGCGCTTCCGGCTCGGCGACGAGATGCGCTCCCGGCCGCGCTTCGCGCCGGTCTTCCTCGACGAGGGCTTCGTGAAGGCCTACTCGGAGTTCGCCGGTCGGGCGGTGCAGGCCTGGAAGTGGCTGGGCTTCCAGCTGATCGTGGGCGTGCCGCTGGACAAGGTCACCGGCCTCGAGCCGCACATGGACGAGCTGCTGGCGATCACGAAGAACAGCGCCACCCACCGCTCCTGGATCACCGCGATCAGCGACGCCGAACGGGCGTATCAGCATGTGGAATGAACCGAATATCATATATCTCACGCGTCTTCGCTGACCCTAGTTTGCGG
>JAEZKN010000356.1 GCA_023415395.1 Actinomycetes bacterium | reverse complement strand
GTCGCCGCCCGCGCCGTCCTCGGGGACGGACGGGCGCAGCGACCGGGGCGGGTTGCCGTCGGCCAGGCGGCGCACGACGTCGATGACGGCCGGGTCGACCAGCCAGGTCACCGGGCGGGACCCGGCGGTGGCGCCGAGGTCGACCAGGGAGCTCAGGGCGCCGCGGCGCAGCGCGCGGGTCCACTGCTGCACGTCGGCGACCGACCCGTCGGAGGAGTGCGCGATGTGGTGGCGGATCGGGATGACCAGCGCGGTCTGCACGGTCTTGTCCGTCTTCGGGGGGACCAGCGGGAGGAAGGTGCGGGCGCGGCCGTCGGCGAAGGAGTCGCCGCCGGCGGCGTTCGAGCCGAGGGCGTGGACGCCGAACCAGTAGACGCCCGGCTCGGTGGCGACGATGTCGGAGCGCGGCACGGTGAACGCGTAGCGGACGGTCTCGCCCGGGGCGAGCTCGTCGACGGAGTCGTAGGTGCCCACGTCCGTGATCCGCTCGCCGACCTGGTCCTCGGGCGGGACCTCCGCGGCCGCCGCCAGCTCCTCGGGCGTCGTCATCGGCGCCGCGGACTGGAAGGCGTAGAGGTTGATCGACGTCCAGGTCTCGTCGTCGCGGTTGGTGAGGGTGCCCGAGACCCGGATCGGGCCCTTCTTCGGGATCGCGGTCGGGTTGAGGCTCTCGATGGTGACCGTCAGCGGGGTGTCCTCGGCCGCGCGCGCCCGCGGTGCCTGCGCGGGGGCCTGAGCCTGGGCCGGAGACTGGACGGGGGCCAGGAACGCGGTCAGACAGGTCGCGAGCACCACGAGGGCAGGCAGCAGCGACACCGGACGGACCACGCGCCGACTCTACTGATCCGACCTGTGCCGAATCGGCGGCCCGCCCCGGCACCACTAAACTGACCCCCCGTGTCCGACGCCCCCTCCCCGCCGCTCAACATGGCCGACGCCCAGCGCGCCGTGGCCGCCGAGCTCGACCGGATCGCCCCGGTCATCGACGAGCTCGGCCGCCGCTTCGCCGACGCCGGCCACGAGCTCGCGCTGGTGGGTGGGCCGGTCCGTGACGCGATGCTCGGGCGCCAGCACAACGACCTGGACCTGACCACGTCGGCGCACCCCGACGTCACCGAGGCGGTGCTCAAGGGCTGGGCCGACGCGATCTGGGACATGGGCCGGCAGTTCGGCACCATCGGCTGCCGCAAGGGCGAGTGGCAGGTCGAGATCACGACCTACCGCTCGGAGTCCTACGACCCGGACTCCCGCAAGCCCGAGGTGGAGTACGGCGACAGCCTCGCCGGCGACCTCGGCCGGCGCGACTTCACCGTCAACGCGATGGCGGTGGCGCTGCCCGGCCGCGAGCTCGAGGACCCCTACGGCGGGATCGTCGACCTGGCCCACGGGGTGCTGCGCACGCCCGGCCGGCCGGAGGACTCCTTCTCCGACGACCCGCTGCGGATGATGCGCGCGGCCCGCTTCGCCGCGCAGCTCGGCTTCGAGGTCGCCCCCGAGGTGGTCGCGGCGATGACCGCGATGGCCTCGCGGATCGAGATCATCTCCGCCGAGCGGGTCCGCGACGAGCTGGTCAAGCTGGTGTGCGCGCCGTACCCGCGCCGCGGGCTCGCGCTGCTCGTCGAGACCGGTCTCGCGGACCTGGTGCTGCCCGAGCTGCCGGCGCTCAAGCTCGAGCGGGACGAGCACCACCGCCACAAGGACGTCTACGAGCACACGCTCACGGTGCTCGAGCAGGCGATCGACCTCGAGCCCGGTCGGCTGGAGCGGCCCGACTTCGTCGCCCGCTTCGCCGCGCTCATGCACGACGTGGGCAAGCCGCGCACGCGCAGGTTCCTCGACGACGGCACCGTCACCTTCCACCACCACGACGTGGTCGGCGCCAAGATGACGCGCAAGCGGATGAAGGAGCTGCGCTTCTCCAACGACGAGATCGACGCCGTCGGCAAGCTGGTCGAGCTGCACCTGCGCTTCCACGGCTACGGCACCGGCGAGTGGACCGACTCCGCGGTGCGCCGCTACGTCCGCGACGCCGGCGACCAGCTGGCCCGGCTGCACGTGCTCACCCGCGCCGACTCGACCACGCGCAACAAGCGCAAGGCCGACCGTCTCCAGCGCACCTACGACGATCTCGAGGCGCGCATCGAGCGGCTCTCGGAGCAGGAGGAGCTCGCGTCGATCCGCCCGGACCTCGATGGCAACCAGATCATGGAGATCCTGGGCATCGGCCCGGGCCGCGAGGTGGGCCTGGCCTACCGCTTCCTGCTGGAGCTGCGCATGGACGAGGGCCCGCAGTCGCCCGAGGACGCCGAGCGCGCCCTGCGCGCCTGGTGGGCTGACCAGCAGGGCGGCTGATCTCCGGTCGAGACACCACGAACGGCCCTCACCACCCGCCTCGAGGGGCCGTTCCGGGTGTCTCGACCACCGACCAGCGCCGCTCCAGGCTCACGGCACGCGCGGCGGCCGCCTCCATCCGGCGGACGCCGCGCTCGCGGTGGTGCAGGTCGCGACCGACCACCTCGACGTACTCCAGCCCGACGTCGCGCAGGTCGGCCTCGCGGGCGATGTCCTCGGCGTGACGGTCGATGTCGCGGTGGTGGGCGCCGGCGTACTCCCCGACGACGCCGCGCCGCACGTCGAGCAGGTCGGGCACGGCGACGAAGCGACCGTCGAGGTCGACGACCGTGGCGTTGACCAGCGGGCGGCCCCAGCCTGCGTCGAGCTCCCACAGGAGGCGGAACCGGTCCTCCTGCGGCGACCGGCAGCCGGGCACCGCCAGCTCGACGGCCTCGCGGCACAGGCAGACGTCGCGGTACCAGCGGCGGGTCGCGGTGTGGGTCCGCATGCGCGGGACCGTGGTGAGCCCGGCGGCGCAGGCGGCGCCGATGGCGACGGCCATCTCGCGGACCTCGCCGATCCGGCGCATCTCGTCGAACAGTGCGCGCTCGACCCGGGCGCAGCGGATCCCGTGCACGAGGGTGACGTCGTCGGGAGGGATGCGGTCCTCGACCACGGCGATGCCCTCCCCGCCCCGCGTCCGGGACCCGCACGCGGCGATCGGCACCGGCAGCCGGGTCCGCCCGTCGCGCGCCAGGCCGTCGAAGAAGCCGCCGCCGTGGAGTCGCAGTGCCGCCCACCCGGTCACCACCCCGCCCCGGGCCGCGGCCTCGACGATCCGCTGCTCCACGAGCTCGTCGCTGACGTGCGCCGGGACGTAGAGACCCGGAGAGGTGCGGCGCCAGGACGGACCGCGCGCCTGCTTCGGCGTCGGCCCGGCTCCACCGATGCGGACCGGAGTGACCAGGTCGGTCACGGGAGGGGCGACGGGATCCCAGCGGTGCGGCATGGGTCTGGCCTGCCCGGCCGGCCGTTGTGGACGAACCCGGTGTCGGCGTAGCTGTGGAGGAACGGTCGAGACACCACGAACGGCCCCCGGAACCAGGTTCCAGGGGCCGTTCGTGGTGTCTCGACGGTCTCGGCGTCAGCCGAGGACCACCTCAGGCCGAGGTCACTCCTCGCCGCGGATGAAGGCCTCCACGCGGCGGCGGCCCTCGTCGTCGGGGAGCTGGACCGGGGGCGACTTCATCAGGTACGACGAGGCGCTGATGATCGGGCCGCCGATGCCGCGGTCCTTGGCGATCTTCGCGGCGCGGATCGCGTCGATGATGATGCCGGCGGAGTTCGGGGAGTCCCAGACCTCGAGCTTGTACTCGAGGTTCAGCGGGACGTCACCGAAGGCGCGACCCTCGAGGCGGACGTAGGCCCACTTGCGGTCGTCGAGCCACGCGACGTAGTCGGACGGGCCGATGTGGACGTTCTTGTCGTAGACCTTGCCGGCCAGCGGGCCCTCGAGGTTCGAGGTCACCGCCTGGGTCTTGGAGACCTTCTTGGACTCCAGGCGCTCGCGCTCGAGCATGTTCTTGAAGTCCATGTTGCCGCCGACGTTGAGCTGGTAGGTGCGGTCCAGCGTGACGCCGCGGTCCTCGAAGAGCTTCGCCATCACGCGGTGGGTGATGGTGGCGCCGACCTGCGACTTGATGTCGTCACCGATGATCGGGACGCCCGCGTCCTCGAACTTCTTGGCCCACGCGGGGTCGGAGGCGATGAAGACCGGGAGGGCGTTGACGAACGCGACGCCCGCGTCGATCGCGCACTGCGCGTAGAACTTGTCGGCCTCCTCCGAGCCCACCGGGAGGTAGGAGACGAGGACGTCGGCGCCGGTCTCCTTGAGGACCGAGACGATGTCGACCGGCTCCGCCGCCGACTCCTCGATGGTCTCGCGGTAGTACTTGCCGAGGCCGTCGAAGGTGTGGCCGCGCTGGACCTCGACACCGAGGGTCGGCACGTCGCAGATCTTGATGGTGTTGTTCTCGGAGGCGTTGATGGCCTCGGAGAGGTCCTTGCCGACCTTCTTGTCGTCGACGTCGAACGCCGCGACGAACTGCACGTCGGAGACGTGGTAGTCACCGAACGTGACGTGCATGAGACCCGGGACGGTGCCCGAGGGGTCGGCGTCCTTGTAGTAGTGCACGCCCTGGATCAGGGAGGTGGCGCAGTTGCCCACTCCCACGATTGCCACTCGTACCGAACCCATGAGGGGATCCCTTCCTTGTCTTCTACGTTCTACGTCTGAGGGGTGGCCTGCTGGCCGTTGCTGCTGGTGTCCTCCGCTGGAGGCGTCACCCGGTCGTGCTCTCCGCTGCGCTCGGCGTTGATGAGGTCCGAGAGCCACCGGACCTCGCGCTCGACCGACTCGACGCCGTGGCGCTGGAGCTCCGCGGCGTACCGGTCGACCTCCTTCTGGGTCATCGCCAGCTGGCTCTGGACCCGGTCCAGGCGCTCCTGGAGGCGGGTACGCCGCCCCTCGAGCACCCGGAGCCGGATCTCCATGTCGGTCGAGGAGAAGAACGCGAAGCGGATGTCGAAGTTGTCGTCCTCCCACGCAGTGGGACCGACCTCCGACATCAGTCGTTCGAACTCGCGCGTGCCCGCCTCGGTGACCTGGTAGGTGATCCGCGGGCGCTTAGACACCGGGGTGCCCGGTGTCTTCGTGCTCATAGTCTCCTCGATGAGGGACGCCCGGAGCATCTTCCTCAGGGTGGGGTAGAGCGATCCGTAGGAGAGCACCCGACCCCATCCGAGCATGAGGTTCAGGCGCTTGCGGAGCTCGTAGCCGTGCATGGGTCCCTCGTGCAGCAGCCCGAGGACTGCCAGCTCGATGGTCTCCGCACGACGTGCCATGCGACCTATCGTAGCGATATATCCGCGCGTTGCGAATCATCGACGTGTCCGGACGTCCGCGCCGGCCCGGTCGCGGTGCTTCCGCGGCCGCGCCTCCGACGTGTCCGAGCGCACGCGGGCCTGTTCTTGGGGGGCGGGGGACGGTCCCCGTACG
>JAEZKN010000565.1 GCA_023415395.1 Actinomycetes bacterium | reverse complement strand
GCGAGGGCCAGCGCGGCGGTGACGCCGGCGAGGAGCGGGACGACGCGGGAGCGCAGGATCATGGGCGACATCCAATCGCGAACAGCCGCCCGCCACATGACGATTGCGGACTATCGGACCGCCCGGGCGCGCACCCGGAACCGCAGGTCGTCGTCGGCCGGGCGGCCCTGGCACGACCAGGACGTGCCGCTCCAGCAGCTGCGGTAGCGCACGCCGGCGTTGCCCAACGTGACCTCCACCCGCTGCACCGCGCGGTCGAAGGGCACCTTCACCACGGCGGTCCCGTCGGCCGTGATCGCGGGGGTGAGCGCGATGGTGGTGGGCCGGCCGGTCCGCCGGTGGACGGTGGCGACGGCGCCCGAGCCGCGGGCGGGCCGGGGCAGGTCGAGTGCCAGCCGCAGCGTGCGAGCGGCCATGCGGGGCGCCCGGGCGATCCGGACCGTCGAGGCGCTGAGGTGGTCGATGACCCGCGTGATCGTGCCGGAGGCGCGCTTGGCGGCCGACAGGGCGACGGTGCCGGAGAGCGGGGCCCGGGGATAGGCGCGGCCCTCCGCGTAGGAGCGGCCGGGCTGGCGGTTCGCGGCCGCGAACTCAGCCCAGGCCGCCCGCAGACCGACGCCCCGGGCGGCCAGCGCGTTCTTGACCGCCGCGATCGAGTAGTCGTCCGGTCCGGCTCCCGAGCCGTCGGCCCGCTCCCACATCTCGCGCACGAGGACCGGGAGTCCGCCCTCCTGCTCGGGGAAGCGCTCGGTGAGGTAGCGGAAGAAGATCCAGCCGCCGTAGACCCGAAGCCCGTCGTCCTTGTCGAGCGGCACGCCCGGCTGCCTCAGCGGGCTGGAGCGGAGGTACTGCACGTTGTCGTCGACGTCGTCGAACACCTCGTCCTCGGCCCAGGTCGCCGTGCTCTCCATGAACCAGACGTCCTCGAGGTAGTCGTAGGCGAACTGCACGGCGTGGAAGAGCTCGTGCGCCGCCGTCACCTGGAGGTTCTCCAGCGGGGTGTGGCTCGGGAACTCGGCGTAGTCGTTGTCGAAGGCGCAGTACGCCGGCACGGCCCACGGCCCGTCGGTGCCGGGGGCGGCGTCGGTGTCGCAGTAGCCGTAGAGACCCTGGCGGCCGAGGTCCTCGAGGTAGATGTCGAGCTTGCTGTTGCCACCGCGGGTGCCGTCGGACAGGGGTGCGCGGTAGCCGGCGGCGGCGTAGGTGTCGAGCACCTGCTCCGCGGTCTCGGCCACCTGCTCGACGTACTCCTGGCTCGCGCGGTCGGTGCCGGAGGCGAACCAGTGCACGCAGACGCGGGCGAAGCACTGCTGCCGGTCCTGCCCGGGCCGGGCCAGGACGGCGGCGGCCCGGGAGCGCTGCGTGCCGTCGAGGGCGCTCAGCTCGAGGCGCAGCTCGCGGCGCTCCATGGTGTCGAGGCCGGGTCCGGCTCCCCGGACGTCGTCGGCCTGCGCCGGCACCGCGACGAGCGGGAGGGCGAGCACGAGCAGGGCGAGGAGGGCGCGGCGCACCCGATCCATTAGAGCAGGGAGTGCCCGTCGAACCCGCTTCGAGGACGGTCCAGCTGCGAGGGCGGCACCTCAGTCGGCGACGCCGGTCTCCTGGAGCTCTGCCCGTTCACCGGTCGTCCGTCCGCGCCACACGCGGTCGAGCGGGACCAGCCGACCCAGCGGAACGCGTCCCAGCGCCGCGGCGACGACCCAGCCCGCGACGACGACCATCCACCCGACGACCGCGTCGATGACCCAGTGGTTGCCGGTGCCGACGATGACCACGGTCGTCCCGACGGCGTAGACCCAGCCGAGCACGCGCACCCAGTGCCGGGTCGCGTAGAGCTGCAGGGCGAGCGCCACCCACAGCGCCCAGCCGGCGTGCAGGGAGGGGAACGCCGCCAGCTCGTTGGTCAGCCCGCCGAGACCTCGGGGGGCGGAGGCGTCGCCGCCCCACCAGCCGTCGGCGGAGTGCAGGCTGAGCACGTCGACGTACCCGCTGATGAAGCGCGGGGGAGCGGTGGGCAGCGTGATGTAGCAGACCAGCCCCATCAGCGTGGCGATGACCAGGGCACGTCGGGCCGGGCCGTAGCGGTCGGCGCCCAGCCGCCAGAGCCACACCAGCACGCCGGCGGTGACGACGTAGTGGAGGCTGGCGTACCAGTAGCTGCCGAGCAGGCCGATCACCCGGTAGTCCACGAAGAGGTCGTTGAGCGGGATCTCCCAGTGGATGCCGAGGCCTCGCTCGAACTGGAGCAGCTCGTGGGCCCGCTTCACCGCCGGCGCCATGCTGGTGTCGGCCAGGAGGCGGGCCAGGCTGTAGAGCACCCACAGGCCGAGGATCAGGAGCGCCTCGAAGCCCGCTCGGGCCCATCCCGGCAGCTGTCGGTTCTGGGCGAGCGTCGGTGCCGTGGTCACAGCACCAGCCTCGTTCATGCACCCTCCCCGTCGGATCCGGGACCCACCCGGAAACAACACCAGGGTCTGCTCAGGTGATTCCCCGATCGTGCGGGGAACCTCAGACCCGGCGCAGCACTGCCGTCACTTTACCGAGAATCGTGGCGTGGTTGCCGTCGATGGGATCGTAGGCAGGGTTGTGCGGCAGCAGCCACACATTTCCGTCCTTGCGCTGGAAGGTCTTCACCGTGGCCTCGTCGTCGAGCAGCGCGGCCACGATGTCGCCGTTCGACGCGGTCTGCTCGCGGCGCACCACCACGTAGTCGCCGTCGCAGATGGCGGCCTCGATCATCGAGTCGCCGCGGACCTCCAGCAGGAACAGCTCGCCCTCGCCGACCAGCTGCTTGGGCAGCGGGAAGACCTCGTCGTAGGTCTCCTCGGCGAGGATCGGGCCGCCGGCGGCGATCCGTCCCAGCAGCGGGACGTACTGGGCCGACGGGCGGGCGTCGCCGACGCCGGTCTCGTCGACCGCGGACTCCTCCGCGCTGGAGATGGCCCGGCGCGCGGCCATCACCTCGGGGAGGAAGACCTCCAGGGCGCGGGGCCGGTTGGGGTCGCGCTTGAGGAAGCCCTTCTCCTCGAGCACCTTGAGCTGGTGGGCCACGCTCGAGGAGCTGGTCAGCCCCACGGCCTCGCCGATCTCGCGCATCGAGGGCGGGTAGCCGCGCTTCTCGATGCAGTCCTTGATGTGCGCGAGCACGCGCTGCTGGCGCGGCGTCAGTCCGGTGGCGTCCGGGGGACCGTCGGGGAGCTCCGACACCTTCTTGTTCGTGGACTTCTCGGTGGCCATGGGCGCCACGGTAGTCCTGCGGGCCGCCCGGGTTCAAACATCTGTTCGAACGGCGTGTCGCGCGGCGAGGGCGCGCAGCGGTTCGAACGAATGTTCGCGTGGGCCCTTGTGTCGTTCGAACACATGCTCTACCGTCGTACACACGTTCGATCGAACACCTGATCGAGAGCCCGGTCCAGACCGGTCCCGCGGGACTGTCGGTGGCCGCCTCTAGAAAGGTCTCGACGAGCTGACCGGCCACCTACTTCCCCAGGAGCCTTCGATGAGCACCATGACCGCCGCCCCGATCCGCACCTCTTCCGTCAGGCTGACCCGCCGGGGGCGGCTGGTGGTCCTCGCGGCCGCCCTGATCGCGGTGCTGGCCGTGGGCATCTTCTGGGCGTCCGGATCCGTCGCCACCGGCGAGCCCGGCACCGCCGAGCCCACGCAGGTGGTGCTGGTCGGCTCCGGCGACACCCTGTGGGGGATCGCCTCCGACCTCGCCGAGGACGGCGAGGTCCGCGCGATGATCGACCGGATCTCGAGGCTCAACGCGCTCGACTCCGGCATGCTCGTCGCTGGCCAGGAGCTGGTCGTCCCGGTCGACTGACCACCGGCACCCACAGCTGCAGACTTCGCCCGGCCGCCTCGACCCCGGCCGGG
>JAEZKN010000558.1 GCA_023415395.1 Actinomycetes bacterium | reverse complement strand
GGGAGGGCGTCGGCCTGGCGTCGTACCTGCTGATCAGCTTCTGGCAGCACAAGCCCTCGGCGGCCGCGGCCGGCAAGAAGGCCTTCGTGATCAACCGCGTCGGCGACATGGGCCTCTCGCTCGCGATCATGATGTTCTTCGTGCTCTTCGGCTCGACGAGCTTCGCGGTCATCAGCGCGAACGCCGGCGGCGCCTCGGAGACCCAGCTGACGATCCTCGGCCTGCTGCTCCTGCTCGGTGCCTGCGGCAAGTCCGCGCAGTTCCCGTTGCAGGCCTGGCTCCTGGACGCCATGGAGGGCCCGACGCCCGTGTCGGCGCTCATCCACGCGGCGACCATGGTCACCGCCGGCGTCTACCTCATCGTCCGGTCGAACTTCGTCTTCGAGCTCGCCCCGGACGCCCAGACCGTCGTGGTCGTCATCGCGGTCATCTCGCTCCTGTGGGGAGCGATCATCGGTTGCGCCAAGGACGACATCAAGAAGGCGCTGGCCGGCTCCACGATGAGCCAGATCGGCTACATGATGCTCGGCGCCGGCCTGGGCGTCGCGGGCTACGCGTTCGCGATCTTCCACCTGCTGACCCACGGCTTCTTCAAGGCCAACATGTTCCTCGGCGCCGGCTCGGTCATGCACGGCATGAACGACGACGTCGACATGCGCCACTACGGCGCGCTGCGCAAGCTGATGCCGGTCACCTTCTTGACCTTCGCGATGGGCTACCTCGCGATCATCGGCTTCCCGGGCTTCTCCGGCTTCTGGTCCAAGGACAAGATCATCGAGACCGCGCTGGCGGAGAACTGGGTGGTCGGGCTGCTCGCGCTGCTCGGCGCCGGCATCACCGGCTTCTACATGACCCGCCTGATGCTGATGACGTTCTTCACCGAGAAGCGCTGGGAGAAGGACGTGCACCCGCACGAGTCCCCGTCGGTGATGACGGTCCCGCTCGTCGTCCTCGCCGCTCTCTCGGTGCTCGGCGGCGTGATGCTGATCGGCGACTGGATCGTCGACTTCCTCGCCCCGGTCACCGGCGTCGCGCCGCACCACGAGCCCCCGCTGCCCGCGCTCGCGATCACCGCGATCGTGGTGGTGGTCGTGGCCCTCGGCGTCGCCGCCGCCTGGTTCCTCGTCGGCAAGCGGGAGGTGCCGCGGTCCGCTCCGCAGGACGTCTCCCTCGCCACCCGCGCCGCGCGTGAGGAGCTCTACGGCAACCAGATCAACGACACGCTGGTGGTCAACCCGGGCAAGCGCCTCACGACGGCGCTGCTCGCCACCGACACCCACGTCGTCGACGGCGTCCTGACCGGCGGCCCGGTGGCCGTCGGCGGGCTCGCCGGCTTCGCCCGTCGCGCGCAGAACGGCTTCGTCCGCTCCTACGCCCTGTCCCTGCTCGTCGGCGCCCTCATCGTCGTCGCGGCTCTCCTGGCGGTGACCGTCTCGTGAACGAGTTCCCCTGGCTCAGCGTCCTGATCGCGGTCCCGCTCGTCGGCGCCGTGGTGACGGCGTTCCTCGGTCGCGGCCGCGGTGACGCGGCGCTGCCCAAGCAGGTCGCGCTGGGCGTGTCGCTGCTGACGCTGCTCGTCGGCGCCGGCATCGCCCTGCAGTACGACAGCGGCGAGGGCATGCAGCTCACCGAGACCCACGAGTGGATCTCGGCGTTCGGCGTCCACTACGCGCTGGGCGTCGACGGCCTCGGCCTGCTGATGATCCTGCTGACCGTGGTCCTGGTGCCGATCGTCTTCGTCGCCTCCTGGCACGAGGCCGACGGCCGCAGCCCGGGCAGCTTCTTCGCCTGGGCGCTCGCCCTCGAGGCGTTCGCGCTCGCGGTCTTCGCCGCCACCGACGTCTTCCTCTTCTACGTGGTGTTCGAGGCGACGCTGATCCCGGCGTACTTCCTCATCGGCCGCTACGGCCGCCAGGGCCGGTCGTTCGCCGCGCTGAAGTTCCTCATGTACCAGCTCGGCGGCGGCCTGGTCCTGCTCGCGGCCGTGATCGGGCTCTACGTCGTCTCCGCGCAGGCGGGGGAGGCGTCCTACCTGCTCTCCGACCTCAAGCAGGTCGAGATGAGCACGAACGCCGAGCGGTGGATCTTCGTCGGCTTCATGATCGCCTTCGCGGTCAAGGCGCCGCTCTTCCCACTGCACACCTGGCTGGCCGACACCACCGAGAAGGCCACCCCCGGCACCAGCGTGCTGCTGGTCTGCGTGCTGGACAAGATCGG
The DNA here is from genome assembly GCA_023415395.1 of Actinomycetes bacterium. Lineage (GTDB taxonomy): Bacteria > Actinomycetota > Actinomycetes > Propionibacteriales > Nocardioidaceae > Nocardioides. The sequence goes on along the minus strand of JAEZKN010000558.1, from coordinate 10,728 downwards.
CACGTTCGGCATGCTCCGGTTCTGCCTCGAGCTCTTCCCGAACGCCTCGCAGTGGGCGACCCCGGTCGTGATCACGCTGGCGCTGATCTCGATCGTGTACGGCGCGTTCCTCGCCATCGGCCAGGACGACATCCTGCGCCTCATCGGCCTGACCTCGCTGAGCCACTTCGGGTTCATCACCCTGGGCATCTTCGCGATGACCAGCCAGGGCGCCTCGGGGTCGATCCTCTACATGGTCAACCACGGCATCGGCACGGCGGCGCTGTTCCTCATCGCCGGCTACCTGATCAAGCGCAAGGGCACCTCGCTCATCAGCGAGATCACCGGCGTGGAGAGCCGCGCGCCCGTCCTGGCCGGCCTGTTCCTGGTCGCCGGCCTGGCCACGCTCGGCCTGCCCGGCCTGAGCCAGTTCGTCTCCGAGATCCTCGTCCTGATCTCCGCCTTCGACTACCACTGGTGGGTGGGCGTCGTCGCGGTCACCGGCATCGTGCTGGCCGCCATCTACGTGCTCTGGCTCTACCAGCGCACGATGACCGGACCACCCGTGCCCGCCGACGAGGGGATGACGGACCTGAACCGGCGCGAGCTGGCCGCGGTCGTCCCGCTGATGGTCGCGCTGGTCCTGTTCGGCTTCTACCCGATGCCGCTGCTGGACGCCGCGAACCCGTACGTCGACACGGTGCTCGAGCACGTCGGGATCACCGACGACGCGCCGAGCGTCCCCGCCGCTGACCCCGCCGAGGAGGGCGAGCACTGATGGAGTTCGTCAAGCCCACGATCGAGTACGCCCAGCTGCTGCCGCTCCTGATCGTCTTCGGCGTCGCGTGCGTCGGCGTGCTGGTCGAGGCGTTCGTGCCGCGCTCCGTGCGGTTCCCCACGCAGACCGTCCTCGCCGGCGGCGGCCTCGTCGGCGCCCTCGCCGCGACGATCTGGCTCGCCACGGACCTCGACTCGGTCGCCGACGGGGCCGCCAAGGGCGGCATCCGGATGGCGGGCACGATCACCGTCGACGGTCCGACGGTGTTCCTGTGGGGCATCATCCTGGTCTTCGCCGTGGGTGGCGCGCTGCTCTTCGCCGAGCGCCGGCTCGAGGGCGGCGTCACGTCGTTCGCCGGCCAGGCGGCCGCGCTGCCCGGCACGGAGGCGGAGCGTCAGGCCTCGACGCGGGGCCTCGAGCACACCGAGGTCTACCCGCTCATGCTGTTCGCGGTCGCGGGCATGATGCTCTTCCCGGCCGCGAACGACCTGCTCACGCTGTTCGTGGCGCTCGAGGTCCTCTCGCTGCCGCTCTACCTGCTCTGCGGCCTGGCCCGGCGGCGGCGGCTGCTGAGCCAGGAGGCGGCGCTGAAGTACTTCCTGCTCGGCGCCTTCTCCTCCGGCTTCTTCGTCTACGGCGTCGCGCTGGTCTACGGCTTCGCCGGCTCGATGGACTACGCCGTGATCAACGAGGCCACCCGCAACGACAGCGGCAACCAGAGCCTGCTGCTGATCGGCATCGGCATGATGGCCGTCGGCCTGCTCTTCAAGGTCGGCGCCGCGCCGTTCCACGCGTGGACCCCCGACGTCTACCAGGGTGCCCCGACCGCGGTCACCGCGTTCATGGCCGCCGGCACCAAGATCGCCGCGTTCGGGGCGATCCTGCGCCTGTTCTACGTGGCCTTCGGCTCCGAGCGCTGGTCCTGGCAGCCGATGATGTGGATCATCGCGATCCTCACGATGGTCGTCGGCGCCGTGCTCGCGGTGGTGCAGACCGACATGAAGCGCATGCTGGCCTACTCCTCCATCGCGCACACCGGATTCCTGCTCACCGGCGTGCTCGGTGTCCAGCAGGCCTCGGAGCTCTCCGAGGGCCAGGTCACCTCGCTGCAGGCGGTGCTCTTCTACCTGACGACCTACGGCTTCGCGATGATCGGCGCCTTCGCGGTCGTGACCCTGGTCCGCGACTCCAGCGGCGAGGCCACCGGTTTCGCACGCTGGCGGGGCCTGGGCCGCCGCTCGCCGCTCGTGGCCGGGCTGTTCGCCTTCTTCCTGCTCTCGATGGCCGGCATCCCGCTGACCGCGGGCTTCGTCGGGAAGTGGGCGGTCTTCACCGTCGCGCTGTCCGCGGGCGCGTGGCCGGTCGTGATCGCGGCCATCCTGTGCAGCATCGTGGCGGTGTTCTTCTACGTCCGCGTCATCGTGCTGATGTTCTTCGTCGAGGACGACGACGTCGCCCCGGCCGGCGAGGTCGCCACGGTCACGAAGTCCTCGGTCCTGACCACTGCGACCATCCTCGTCGCGGTGGCCGCCACCCTCGTCCTGGGCATCGTGCCCGGGCCGGTGCTCGACCTGGCAGCGAATGCGGGACAATTCATCAGGTGACCACGCGTAGTCCTGCCGGCCTGGCCCTCCCCGTCACCGACGAGGCCCTGGCCTCACGCCTGCGTGACCGGCTCGAGGTCGTCGAGGAGGCGCTGGCCGGCCACGTGGTCAGCCGGGCGGGCTTCGTGACCGAGACCGCGAGCCACCTGATGGCCGCCGGCGGCAAGCGCTTCCGGCCGCTGCTGGTGCTCCTGGCCGCCGAGACCGGTGACCGGGCGGGCTCCGAGGAGGTCATCACGGCGGCGTGCGTCGTGGAGCTGACCCACCTGGCCTCGCTCTACCACGACGACGTCATGGACGAGGCGGAGCTGCGCCGCGGCGCCGACGCCGCGCACTCGCGGTGGGGCAACAACGTCGCGATCCTCACCGGCGACTGGCTCTTCTCGCGCTCCTCCGAGCTCACCGCGCGCCTCGGGGCGGACGCCGTCCGGATCCAGGCCGAGACCTTCACCCGGCTGGTCGAGGGCCAGATCCTCGAGACGGTCGCCCCGGGACCGGGGGAGGACCCGCTGGCCCACTACCTCGAGGTCGTCGCGGGCAAGACCGGCTCGCTCATCGCGACCTCCGCGCGCTACGGCGCTCGCTTCGGCGGGGCGCCGCGCGAGGTCGAGGAGGCGCTGACGGCGTACGGCGAGATCGTCGGCTCGGCCTTCCAGCTCAGCGACGACATCCTCGACATCGCCTCGGAGTCCGAGGAGTCCGGCAAGACCCCGGGCACCGACCTCCGCGAGGGCGTGCCGACGCTGCCCGTCCTCATGGCCCGCGCCGCCGCGGACCCCGCCGACGCCCGGCTGATCGAGCTGCTCGACGGCGACCTGACCGACGACGACCGCCACGCGGAGGCGCTGGACCTGCTGCGCAAGCACCCGGCCATGGCCGAGGCGAAGGCCTACGTCGTCTCCCAGGCCCAGGCCGCGAAGGCGCACCTGGCGGCCGTCCCCGCAGGCCCGGTGCGCGACGCCCTCGAGTCCTTCGCCGACCTGGTGGCCGTCCGCTCCTCCTGAGACGCATGCCACACACCCCCTGGGGGTACTCACCCCCATCCGGTCGAGGAGCCAAGGGGGTCTCGGAATGGTGGCAGTGTCGTTCAACGCCCGCGAGCGGCGGGTGGTCCTCGACGGGCCGTGCTGGCCCGAGGACGCCGGGGGCGTCGCCGAGGTGATCCACGAGGCGGCCGGCACGACGCAGGCGCTGGTCCTGGACCTGACCCGGGTCGCCGGCCTGCCGGTGGAGGTGGCGACCGCGATCACCCGGGCCCGGTGCGCCGTGGAGGCGAACGGCTGCCGGGTGACCGTCTGGACGCTGCCGGCCAGCGCGGTGGAGCGCGACCTCACCGACGCGATGCGCGGCGAGGTCGTCGCGACCTGAACGCCGGCCCCCGCTGGTCAGCCCGGCGGCTCGAGCTCGCCCTCGTCGATGACGTGGACGGCGGCCTCCTCGGCACCCGCGCCGGCGCCCTCGATTCCGACGTCGCGGGCCACGAGGTCGTCCTCGGTGTCGGAGCGCACGCCTTCGTCGGGCTCGACCAGCCGGCCGGCCCGCTCGTCGCCGACCTGGGCGCCAGTCGGCTCCTCCTCGGCCGCGGCGTACGGGTCCGGCTCGGGCACCTCCTGCTGGAGGCGCTGGTCGAGGGACTCGCCCATGCTCTCCTCGAGCGGGGTGTTGCCGAAGCCCTGGGCGGCCGACCACTTCTCCGGCGGCGAGTAGCCCTCGTCGAGCGGGTCGTCGAGCCCGCGGTCGTCGTCGACCAGGCTGTCGCCGGTGCTCTGCGGCTGCGTCTCGTCGTCGACGCTGTAGTCGTGGTAGCTCTCGGTGTCAGGGGTCTCGCTCATGACGACGGGGTACCCACGCAGCCTCGCGCGGATACCCCGTCGACGAGCGTCAGGGGGCCGGCGCTCAGAGGAAGCGGCCGCAGTACGGCCACGGGGAGCGCCCGCTGCGCTGGTAGAGCTTCTGCGCGCGCAGCGTCTGCTCGGACGCCGACGCGTGGTGCGGCATGCCGGAGCCGCCGACGCTGTTCCACGTCGGGACGCTGAACTGGTAGAGGCCGTAGTAGCCGGCCGGGTTGACCGCACGCGGGTTGCCGCCGGACTCGCACTGGGCGAGCGCCTTCCAGTTCAGGCGGGTGCCGACGAGGACGATCTTCGGGCGCGGCTTGCGGATCCAGCTCTTGCGGACCTTGCGGTCCACGACGTTGCCGTTGTGCAGCTCGGCCCGCACGTGGATGCGGCGGATGCCGTCGCGCCCCGGGCGAGCGACCTTGCGATGCCCGGGCTTCAACGACGTCACGTGGCGCAGCTTGGTGTGGCGCCAGTCCAGGCGCACGCGGTGGTTCTTGGTGCGGTGGGTGACCCGGACGACCTTGACCAGGTCGCCCTGGCGGAGCTTGCGCTTGTCGTGGGACTTCACGACGTTGCCGTTGCGGACGACGTCGACGATGTCGTTGCGATCGACGGTGACCCCCGACTCCTCCAGCAGCCCGGCGGGCCGCGACGAGGTGGTCTGGACGCTGGCGGCGTCCGCGGTGCCGACCTTGAGCCGGACGTCCTTGGGCGAGGCCGCGCCGGCCGGCGCGGACCCCAGACCGGCGACCAGGGCCCCGGTCGCGATGACACAAGCGCCGCCTTGCACGGCGCGGGTGATGGCACGCATGGGAATGCGTCTCCCCTCACTCGATGACAAAACCAGCCATCGACGGTAGGTAGCCGCGGGAGGGTGCCGAAATCCCGGGCACCCCCTCGCCCCCTCCTGAGCGCGCGAGTGTGACGAAGCCCACTCCGAAGCCGCCCGGGGGAAGCTGCTAGGGGATGGTCGCCTCCACCGTGAGGCGCAGCTGGCGGCGCCGGTGGTTGACGGCCTCGATCGTGAAGATGACCAGGGCGATCCACACCAGCACGAAGCCGATCCAGCGTCCGGCCGGCATGTCCTCGTGGAAGTAGAGGACCCCGAGCGCGAACTGGAGCACGGGCGCGAGGTACTGCAGCAGCCCCAGGGTCACCATCGACACCCGCACCGCGGCCGCCCCGAAGCAGATGAGCGGGACGGCGGTGATGATGCCGGTCGAGACGAAGAGCAGCGCGTGCCCGGTGCCGTGGTGGGCGAAGTTGGAGCCGCCGGTCGCGCCGAGGCACAGGAGGTACGCCGCGGCGAACGGCGCCACGACACCGGTCTCGTAGGCGAGCGACTCGGTGGCCCCGACGTTCGCGGTCTTCTTGCACAGCCCGTAGCTGCCGAAGGAGAACGCCAGCACCAGGGCGACCCAGGGCAGCCGCCCGTAGTCCACGGTGAGCACGACCACCGCGCCGGCCGCGATGCCGAGCGCGACCCACTGCAGCGGGCGGAGCCGCTCGCCGAGGATGAACACGCCCATGAGGACGGTGACGAGGGGGTTGATGAAGTAGCCCAGCGACGTCTCGACCACGCGGCCGTTGTTGACGCCCCAGATGTAGGTCAGCCAGTTCACCGAGATGACGGCGGCACCGAGAGTCAGCAGCAGCAGCGCCCGCCGGTCGTGCAGCACCGCCCGCAGCTGCGGGACGCGGCGCAGCGCCACCACGAGCACGGCCATCGTGATGCTCGTCCAGAGCATCCGGTGGGCGAGGATCTCGCCCGCGCCGGCCGGCTCGAGCAACGGCCAGTAGAGGGGGAACAGGCCCCACATGACGTAGGCCGCGACGCCGAACCCGAATCCCCCCCGCGCGTCTGGCACCGCGTCAGTCTAGGTGCGTGCCCGGGCCGTGCCCGGTGCGGGTCAGACCACCGTCCAGGTGTCGCCGCCGCCGATGAGCTGGGCGAGCTTGTCGGCGGGTGCGCCGGGGGCCGCCTCGCGGGCCGAGCCGACCTGGGCACGGGCCAGGTCGTCGTACGCCGGCCGCTCGACCTGGCGGAAGATGCCGATCGGTGCCTGGTGGAGGTAGTCGGCCGCGGTGAGCCGCGAGATCGCGAACGCCGTGGTCGGGTCCGGGCTGTGCGCGTCGTGGACGAGGATGGCGTCCTCGCCGACGTCGGCGACCTGGGCGACCTTCACGCCCCCGGTCTCGGTGTCGCGGACCAGGCCCTTGGAGCCGGCGCCGGTCTCGTCGGGGGCGCCGAAGCGGATCGGCTCACCGTGGACCAGCGGGATGATCGCGTCGGCCTTGGTGTCGTTGCTCTTGATCGCGTCGAACGCGCCGTCGTTGAAGATCGGGCAGTTCTGGTAGATCTCGACGAACGAGGTGCCGCGGTGGGCCGCGGCGGCGGCCAGCACCGAGGTGAGGTGCTTGCGGTCGGAGTCGATGGTGCGGGCCACGAAGGTGCCCTCGGCGCCGAGGGCGAGCGAGACCGGGTTGAACGGCTGGTCGACCGAGCCCATCGGGGTGGACTTGGTGACCTTGCCGACCTCGGAGGTGGGGGAGTACTGGCCCTTGGTGAGGCCGTAGATCCGGTTGTTGAACAGCAGGATCGTCATGTTGACGTTGCGGCGCAGGGCGTGGATCAGGTGGTTGCCACCGATCGAGAGCGCGTCGCCGTCGCCGGTGACGACCCAGACCGAGAGGTCCTCGCGGGCGGTGGCGATGCCGGTGGCGATCGACGGCGCCCGGCCGTGGATCGAGTGCATGCCGTAGGTGTCGAGGTAGTACGGGAACCGTGAGGAGCAGCCGATGCCGGAGACGAACACGATGTTCTCGCGGCGCAGTCCGAGGTCGGGCAGGAAGCCCTGGACGGCCTTGAGCACGGCGTAGTCCCCGCAGCCGGGGCACCAGCGGACCTCCTGGTCGGAGGTGAAGTCCTTGCCGGTCTGCGGCTGGTCGCCCTCGTTGACGGTGGGGACGAGCTCGACGCCGGAGCGGAGCGTCGGCAGCCCGAGGTCGGTGCCAGACGATGTGGCAGTCACTTCAGTGCCTCCGTGGTGGTGGGCTCGGCAGCGGTGGTCAGGTCCGCGGCGACCTGGTCCGGGGAGATGCCTTCGGCGTCGGCGACGAGTCCGCCGATGACCTCGGCGAGGGCGGCGGCCTTGATCGGCATGCCGTTGACCTGGTTGTAGCCGATCGCGTCGACGAGGTACTTCCCACGCAGCAGCAGGGAGAGCTGGCCCAGGTTCATCTCGGGCACGAGCACCTTGTCGTAGCGCCGCAGGATGTCCCCGAGGTCCTTCGGGAACGGGTTGAGGTGGCGCAGGTGGACCTGCGCGACGTGGTGGCCGGCCTTGCGCACGCGGCGCACGCCGGCTCCGATCGGGCCGTAGGTCGAGCCCCAGCCGAGCACGAGCACCTTGGCCTGGCCCGACGGGTCGTCGACGACCAGCGGGGGCAGGGAGTCGGCGATCCGGTCGACCTTGGCCTGGCGGGTGCGGACCATGAAGTCGTGGTTGGCCGGGTCGTAGGAGATGTTGCCGGTGATGTCGGCCTTCTCCAGGCCGCCGATGCGGTGCTCGAGCCCGGCCACGCCCGGCGGCGCCCACGGGCGGGCCAGTGTCTCGGGGTCCCGGGCGTAGGGCTGGAACTCCGGCTTGGCCTTGCCGGTGTCGACCAGGTCGTCGGTGGTCGCGAACTTGGGGTCGATGACGGGGAGGTCGTCGATCTCGGGGATCCGCCAGGGCTCGGAGCCGTTGGCCAGGTAGCCGTCGGAGAGCAGCATGACCGGGGTGCGGTAGGTGACCGCGATCCGGGCGGCCTCGAGGGCGGCGTCGAAGCAGTCGCCGGGCGACTGGGGCGCGATGATCGGGACGGGCGCCTCGCCGTTGCGGCCGAACATGGCCTGGAGCAGGTCGGCCTGCTCGGTCTTGGTGGGCAGGCCGGTCGAGGGGCCGCCGCGCTGGACGTCGACGACGACGAGCGGGAGCTCGGTCATCACCGCCAGGCCGATGGCCTCGGACTTCAGCGCGATGCCGGGCCCAGAGGTGGTGGTGACGCCCAGGGAGCCGGCGAAGGACGCGCCGATCGCGGCACCGACGCCGGCGATCTCGTCCTCGGCCTGCAGCGTGGTCACGCCGAAGGACTTGTGCTTGCTCAGCTCGTGGAGGATGTCGGAGGCCGGGGTGATCGGGTAGGAGCCCAGGAACACCGGCAGCCCGGACTGCACGCCGCCGGCGACGAGGCCGTAGGCCAGGGCGAGGTTGCCGGTGATGTTGCGGTAGGTGCCCGGCGCCATCGGGGCGGGCTTGATCTCGTACTGGACCACGAACGTCTCGGTGGTCTCGCCGTAGTTCCAGCCGGCCTTGAAGGCGGTGATGTTGGCGTCGCGGATGGCCTCGACCTTGGCGAACCGCTTGGTGAGGAACGAGATCGTGGGCTCGGTGGGACGGCCGTACATCCACGACAGCAGGCCGAGGGCGAACATGTTCTTGGCCCGGGCGGCGTCCTTGCGGGAGAGACCGAACTCCTTGACCGCCTCGACGGTCATGCCGGTCAGGTCGACCGCCTGGACGTTGAACTCGCCCAGCGGGTCGTTGACCTCGCCCAGGGTGTCGAGCGGGTTGGCGTCGTAGCCGGCCTTGGTCAGGTTGCGCGCGGTGAAGTCGTGGGTGTCGACGATGATCGTGGCGCCCTTGGGCAGGTCGCCCAGGTTGGCCTTGAGCGCTGCCGGGTTCATCGCGACCAGCACGTCCGGGGCGTCGCCCGCGGTGAGGATGTCGTGGTCGGCGAAGTGCACCTGGAACGACGAGACGCCGGGCAGGGTGCCCTGGGGGGCCCGGATCTCGGCGGGGAAGTTGGGCAGCGTCACGAGGTCGTTGCCGAAGACCGCCGACTCCTGCGTGAACCGGTCACCGGTCAGCTGCATGCCGTCACCGGAGTCGCCCGCGAACCGGATGATCACCCGGTCGAGCTGCTTGACCTGCTTGGACACTGCGCGCCCACTCCCTCGTCGTGTCACTGGCTGTGACGGGCTGATCGTACCCGCGGTACGACCACAACTAGAACGTGTTCCAGTCTCCGTCGCGCGGAGCCGGGCCACGGCTCACCACGATAGTCCGGAGGCCTGCCCTACTGGAGGCGTCTCCGTCTGTGGATGTGTGACTCGCGACACGAATCGTATATTTTCCGCCCCTATGCAGGAGTAACCCACTTAAGTCACGTAGTCTGCTCGTCATTCATCAGTAGTGCCTGCGCGAGCGGGTGCGTGGAAGGGTTGACATGAAGACTCCGTTCAAGGTTGCGGCGGCTGCGGCTGCCGGGGTGCTGGCCTTGGGGCTCGCCGCGTGCGGCGGTGACGCCAGCGGCTCCGACGAGGACACGATCAGCATCGTGGGCTTCGCGGTTCCCGAGGCCGCCAACAAGGCGATCGCCGAAGAGTTCAAGAAGACTCCGGAGGGCGAGGACGTCTCGTTCAAGACGTCGTACGGCGCGTCCGGCGACCAGAGCCGTGCGGTGGCCGACGGGCTCGACGCCGACTACGTCCACTTCTCCGTGGCGACCGACGTGGCCCGCCTCGTCGACGCCGACCTGGTCGACCCGTCGTGGAACCAGGGCGAGAACAAGGGCATCGTGTCCACCTCGGTCGTCGTGCTCGGCGTCCGGGACGGCAACCCGAAGGACATCCAGGGCTGGGACGACCTGATCAAGCCCGGCGTCGGCATCGTGACGGCCAACCCGGCCTCGTCCGGTGCCGCCCGCTGGAACGCCCTGGCCGCCTGGGGGCACGTCACCGAGAACGGCGGCTCCGAGAAGGAGGCGACCGAGTTCGTCGACAAGCTCTTCGCGAACGTCGTCTCGCTGACCAACTCCGGCCGCGACGCCACCACCAGCTTCCTCCAGGGCAACGGCGACGTGCTGCTGGCCTACGAGAACGAGGCCATCCTCGCGAACCAGCAGGGTGAGGGCTTCGAGTACGTCATCCCGGAGACGACCCTCCTGATCGAGAACCCCGGCGCCGTGCTGAAGGACGCCGCTCCGGTGGCGCAGGACTGGCTCGACTTCGTCCTCAGCAAGGAGGGCCAGAAGCAGTTCGCCCTCACCGGCTTCCGCCCGGTCAACACCGCCGACCCGGGCATCGTCGACTGGGACGCGGTGGGTCTCGAGCCCACCGACATCGAGGGCGCGCCGAACCCGGAGGACCCGTTCCCCGCGGTCAAGAACCTCCTGACGCTCGACAAGAACTTCGGCGGTGGTGACTGGAGCGGTGTCGCGGACAAGCTCTTCGGCACCGGTGAGGACGGCCAGTCGCTGGGCATCGTGACGGAAGCGATCGCGAAGTCCGGCAAGGCCTCCGAGTAGCCGAGATCAGGACGCGGGTGCCATGAGCGTCTCGATCGAGGCGGTGCGGCCGGCCACGCGCCGGAGCACCCCGACCCACAACCTGACCCGGACCTCCGGGATCGGGTTGGGGGTCACCATGACCTGGTTCAGCCTGCTGGTCCTCATCCCGCTCGCCGCCCGCCACCCCACCGCG
>JAEZKN010000557.1 GCA_023415395.1 Actinomycetes bacterium | reverse complement strand
GGCCGGAGGGGGCGCGGGCCGTGAGGCGGAACGGGTCGTCGAGGACCAGGGGGTCCTCGATGGCGGAGAAGTCGATCACCTGGGGCGCGATGGTCGGCGCTGCAGCGGTGACCTCGAAGGAACGCTCGACGGTCTCGGTCGCCCACAGGGCGTTGCCGGCGGCCGCGCGGATCGTGCAAGTGCCGACTCCTCGCAAGGTGACCGCGGTGCCGGTGACCGCGCAGACGTTCGGCGTGGTGCTGGTGAACGTCACAGGCAGACCCGAGGTGGTGGCGGCGGTGAGGTCGAACGGGCCGGCGTCGGCGGGGCGGTCGGGGATGGTGGCGAACTCGACGCTGTGACGTGCGGCGTCCACCGCGAAGGAGCGCTCCGCCGTCGCGACGGCCCACAGGTCGTTGCCGGACTGCGCTCGGACGGTGCACGTGCCGGCGCCCGTGAAGGTGACGACGTCGCCGTCGACCGTGCACACGTCCGGGGTGGTGCCGGTGAACGCGACCGGCAGCCCCGAGGTGGCGGTGGCGTTGAGGGTGATGGGCGCGGCGGTGGCGGAGTGGTCGTCGACGGCCGGGAAGGTGATGGCCTGCGGTGTGCGGCTGACCTGGAAGGACCGCTCGACGCTGACCGGCGCCCACAGGTTGTCGCCGACCTCGGCGGCGACCGTGCAGGTGCCGGTCCCGTGCAGGGTGAGCAGGTCGTCGGCCACGGTGCACACACCGGTGGTGCTGCTCGCGAACGTGATGGGCAGCCCGGAGCTCGTCGTCGCGGTGAGGCGGAACGGGTCGTCGGTGGCGTGGTGGTCGGCGAGGACCGGGAAGTCGAGGGTCTGCTGCCCGGCCGTGATCTGGAACGACTGGTCCTTCACGATCGCCGGCTGGTACTGGTTCTGCGCCTGGACGGCACGCAGCGTGCAGGTGCCCACGCTGACCGGTGTGACGGCGACGGTGACCCTGGTCGTGACGACCGGCTGGTGGACGGTGCAGACACTGGGGCTGAGGCTGGAGACCGTGACCGGCAGCGCGCCGTGGGCTTCGACGTCGAACGGTCCGACCACGACGGCGCGGTCGCTGACCTGGGGGAAGACGAGCTGGTTCGGGTAGTAGTCCGGGGGGCGGGGCGTCGCCTGGATCACGAAGTCCCAGTCGGCACTGGCGCTCTCCCAGGAGCCGTAGGCGCCGGCGGCGGTGGCTCGGACCCGGCAGACGTCGCGGACGTAGCCCGGCTTGGAGGTGGCCACGTTGCCGGACACGGTGCAGTTGTAGGGCGTCAGGCTCTCGTAGGTCACCGGGCGGCCGGAGGACGAGGTGGCGTCGAGGGTCAGGTGCTGTCCGTCGCCGGCGCCGAAGTAGTCGAAGTTGTCGTGGTGCCAGGTGACCGACTGGTTGCGAGCGCTGGGGTACAGCTCGATCGTGCGGGTGACGGGGTCGGCCGGGTGCCACTGGCCGTTGCCCGCCTGGGTGGCGGTCACGATGCAGGAGCCGACGAGCTTCGGGAGCAGCGCCCCGGCGTCCACAACGTGGAGCGTGTCGCCGTCCACGGTGCACAGGTCGGGTGTGGTCGAGGTGTAGGTGACCGCGAGCCCGGAGTCGGAGGTGCCCGTCAGCGTGATCGGGGTGTCGCCCCACGCCGGCGTGCGGGCGGGGGTCGTCCACGCGATGGTCTGGTTGGCCCGCGGATCGGCGATCTCGAACTGGAAGGTGCGTTCGGTCGCGTAGTAGGCGTCGGTCTGCTGGCGGCCGAGGCGCACGGTGCAGGTCGGGCCGCGCAGCACGGCGACCGTGACGCGGTAGGTGGTGCGGTCGTAGCCGGTGACACGGCAGTTGTCGTGCCCGTTGGACGGGGTGACGGCCTCGGCGCTGTCGAGCGGACCGTGGTCGCGGTCGGAGAAGGCGACGAAGCTGGTGGTGCCGGCGCTGAGGGGCACCGTGCCGGGGTCGTCGGTGACGGCGATCCCCTGGCGGCGGTGGCCGTCGACGGGGATGTCGGACCGGGCGACGACGCCGCGGGTGTACTCGTACCAGATCGTGCAGGTGCCGCCGTTGTGGAACGCGACGGTGAGGTTCCAGGTGGCACGGTCGTAGCCGGTGATGGTGCACACGCTCTCCGACGCGGTGGCGACGGTGATCTTGGGGACCGGCGTGTAGTCGTCCATGTAGGCCCGGAACGTCAGCGACTCCTCGGCGCTGACCTTGGGGAACGCGCCGGGGATGTAGAACCCGCGCCCTCCGGTGTCGGCGGCGGCGGGGTGTGGCGCGACGGCGACCACCACGCCCAGGCTGAGGACGGTCGCCAGCAGGCGAAAGGCGATGCGGGTCAGGCGCGGCGCCCGAGGCTGAGTCACCGGGGGATGGTGTCACGGAAGTGCCGCCCGGTCCTCCGAACGTCGCGGAGCGCTGATACGCGGCGCGACCGGGAAGGTCGCTGGACGACGGGACGTTGAGGACACCGTGAGACTCTCCCTGCTCGACCGCTCCCGCACCCGCGCCGGTGAGGCCGACGCGACGGCGCTGGAGGCGACGATCGCGCGGGCGGTGGCGGCGGAGGAGGCGGACTACGAGCGGTTCTGGGTGGCCGAGCACCACGCGGTGCCCGGGATCGCGTCGGGGACGCCGGCGGTGCTGCTGGCCGCGGTCGGGGCCCGGACGTCGCGGATCCGGATCGGGTCGGGCGGGGTGATGCTGCCGCTGCACCAGCCGCTGGTCGTGGCCGAGCAGTTCCTCGTGCTCGACGCGCTGCACCCGGGCCGGATGGACCTCGGGCTCGGGCGGTCGGTGGGGTTCACGCCGCCGGTACGCCGCGCGTTGCGCGCCGGGCTGGAGGCGGCCGACACCTTCGACGACGACCTGGCCGAGCTGCGCGGCTACCTCGAGGGCACGGCCGACGTCACCGCACGCCCGGCGACCGACCGCACCATCCCCATGCACCTGCTCGCCACCGGCCGCGGCATCCAGACCGCGGCGCGGCACGGGCTGCCGGTGGTCGTGGGCGGCCCGGTGCTCGACTCCGAGGAGCTGCCGGAGATGCTGCGCCGCTACCGCACCGACTTCCGCCCCCACCGCGGTAGCACGCCGTCGGTGACCATCTCCCTCGACGTCACCGTCGCCGACGACGACGCAGGAGCGCGCGAGCTCGCGCTGCCCGAGGCCTGGGCGATGGCCATGTCGCGCCAGACCGGGGAGTTCGCTCCGCTGGCGCCGGTGGCCGCGATCCGCAGCCAGGACTGGCCGGCCCAGGTGCGCCGCCGCGTGGAGGCGTCCCTGGACCGGGCCGTGGCCGGCAGCCGGGAGACGGTACGCCGGCGGCTCGACCACCTGGCCGAGCGCACCGGCGCCGACGAGCTGATGGCCAGCACCTCGACCTACGACCGCGAGGCGCTGCTCGCGTCCGATCGGATGTTGCGCGACCTGGTGTGACCCCTCAGCGCTGGCCGGACCGCTTCACGAACTGCCCGCGCGGGTCGCCGACGACGTTGCCGTCGCGGAGGATCGCTCCGCCGCGCAGGTAGGTGTCGGTGACCTTCGCGGTGAGCTCGAAGCCCTCGAACGGCGTGTACTCCTGCGTCGAGAGCGAGTCCTCGGCGTGCACGGTGTAGGTCACGTCGTCGTCGACCAGGCAGAAGTCGGCGTCCTTGCCGACGGCCAGGTCGCCCTTCTGCGACAGGCCGAAGCGCTCGGCCGGGTTCTTCGCGGTGAGCTCCGCGATGGCGCCGTACGACAGCCCGCGCCGGCGGCCCTCGGTGATGAGGCCGGGCAGGAGGTACTCGGTGCCGCCGAAGCCGGACTTGGCCAGGAAGACGTCGTCCTTGGGCTCGCCGAACTTCGTCTCCTCCTTGCAGCACGCGTGGTCGGAGGTGACCCAGGAGAAGTTCCCGGCGAGCAGGTGCTCCCACAGCGCGTCGACGTCCTCGGGCGAGCGCAGCGGCGGGTTGACCTTGCCGCCGAGGTTGGCGGTGTGGAAGTTCGCCACCAGGTGCCCGACGGTGACCTCGCGGCGGAAGTCGATGTGCGGGAACGTCGCCTGCATCATCATCGCCGCCTCGATGGCCTTGCGCGAGGTGAGGTGGAGCAGGTTGATGTTGGGCAGCTCGGTCTCGTGGGCGAGGTACGACGCGATGGTGATCGCCAGGCCCTCCGAGTGCGGCGGCCGCGAGGCGCTGTAGGCCTCCAGGCCGGTCAGCTTGCCCTCGCGCTCCACGAGCTTGGTGTAGGCCCGCATGATCTCCGCCGTCTCGCAGTGCAGCGAGAGCGAGATGGCGTCGCGGTCGCCGGCGAACCGCTCGTCCTCCCGCGCCTGCTGGATGCCGCGCATCACGAACTCGAAGTGCGCGATGTCGTAGGACTGGTCCTCGGGGATCATCAGGAACGAGCCCTGGTCGGCCGAGCGGCCGTGCAGGCCGTGGGCGCCGTAGAACATGAAGATCTTGAACGACGGCACGCCCTGCTCGACCAGGTAGGGGATCTCGTCGATGTGCTCCTCGAGGATCGGCGCCACGTGGAACGCGTAGTCCATGTAGGCGCGGCCGTCGGTCGCGGCGAGGATGTCGGGGAAGATCTCGCGGTAGGGCCCGGTGCGGTTGAGGTAGTAGGCGCCGGTGCGGATGTAGGTGATGCCCGAGGTGACGCCGCCCTGCGCCGAGGCCTTGCTCTCGCTCTCGGCGTCCTCGCCGAGCTCGTTGTAGATGCCCCAGTGCTGGTGCACGTCGACGACGCCGGGGAAGAGCAGCTTGCCGCCCGCGTCGACGACCTCGACGCCGGTCTTGTCCAGCTCGGGCTCGAACGCCGTGAACACGCCGTCCTTGACGCCCACGTCGAGCCGCTCCGGCTCGTGGCCGGGGCGCACCACCCGTGCGTTCGTGATGATCAGGTCGTGGTCGGTCATGTCGTTCACCTCTCGGTCGGGTCCACAGTGGTCAGGGGTGCCAGCACTTCGCTGACGTCGGCGCAGGTCTCGATCTCGGCGCAGGCGCGCTCCAGCTCCGCGACCCGGTCCGCGGGCAGCGTGCTGCCGGCGTTGGCGCGGAACTTCGCGGCCAGCTCGTCGAAGGACAGCGGTCGCTGCGGGCCGCCGCGGGTGGTGAGGACCTCCTCGACGAGCTCGGTGCCGTCGCGCAGCTGCGCGG
>JAEZKN010000537.1 GCA_023415395.1 Actinomycetes bacterium | reverse complement strand
GGAGTAGATGACCGAGTAGGCGTACTCGAGGAACGACGACTCCATCTCCTGCTTGATGTCGGTGTCGAGGATGTGCTCCTCGAAGTCCTCGGGGAGGTCGCCGTTGCCGCGCCCCTGCTTCGTCGTCCGCCGTGCCATGGGAGCGATTCTCCCAAGGACGTCCGGCGGAAGCCGAACGGGCACGCCGACTCGCCGGGGACCGGTAGATTTCGCGGCGTGACCGCATCGACCGCCCCCGCCCACTGGGAGGCCGACGTCCTGCTCCGGGACGGCCGTGCGGCCCACATCCGCCCGATCCGCACCGAGGACCGCGAGCTCTTCCTCGAGTTCTACGACCGGGTCTCGGATGAGTCGAAGTACTACCGCTTCTTCTCCCCGATGCCGCGGCTCTCCGAGCGCGACACCGAGCGCTTCATCACCGTCGACAACGTCGACCGAGTCGCCTTCGTGCTGACCCTGCAGGACCAGATCATCGCCGTCGGCCGCTACGACCTGATCAAGCCGGGGGAGGCCGAGGTCGCCTTCCTCGTCGAGGACCGCCACCAGGGTCGCGGCATCGGGCAGCTGCTGCTCGAGCACCTCGCCCAGGCGGGCCGCGAGCGCAACGTCGAGCGCTTCGTCGCCGAGGTGCTGCCCGACAACACCCGGATGATCCAGACCTTCCGCGACGCCGGCTACCGCGTGGCCAGCGAGTACGAGGAGGGCATCCTCCAGCTGGAGTTCTCGATCGAGCCGACCGAGACCGCGATCGGGCTGATGTCGGTGCGCGAGCACCGCGCCGAGGCGGCCTCGATCGAGCGGTTCTTCAACCCGCGCTCGATCGCGGTCATCGGCGCCAGCCGGCGTCAGGAGACCGTCGGCCAGGCGCTGGTGCGCAACGTGATCACCGGCGACTTCACCGGCCGCGTCTACGCCGTCAACCCCACCTCCCACGCGGTGTCCGGGCTCCCGACGTACACGTCGGTCAGCGAGATCCCCGACGACGTCGACGTCGCGATCGTCGCGGTGCCGGCCGACGCCGTGCAGGACGTCGTCCTCGACTGCGCGGCCAAGGGCGTGCACGGCCTGGTCGTGGTGTCGGCGGGCTTCGCCGAGACCGGCGAGGAGGGGCGGGTGCGGCAGCGCAAGCTGGTCGGGCTCTCGCGCTCCTACGGCCTGCGGCTGATCGGCCCCAACTGCCTGGGCATCATCAACACCGACGCCAACGTCTCGCTCAACGCCTCGCTGTCGCCGCTGATGCCGCCGCGCGGACGCGCCGGCTTCTTCTGCCAGTCCGGTGCGCTGGGCACCGCGATCCTCGAGAAGGTCTACAACCGCGGCCTCGGCCTCTCCACCTTCGTCAGCGCCGGCAACCGCGCCGACGTCTCCGGCAACGACCTGCTCCAGTACTGGGAGGAGGACGACTCCACCGAGGTCGTGCTGCTCTACCTGGAGTCCATCGGCAACCCGCGCAAGTTCTCCCGCATCGCGCGGCGGGTCTCGCTCCGCAAGCCGATCATCGCGGTGCGCTCGGGGCGCACCACCCAGGGCGTGCCAATGGGCCACGCGGTCCGCAAGATCGCCGCGCCACCGGCCGCGGTCGACGCGATGTTCCGCCAGGCCGGGGTGATCCAGGTCGACACCCTCGACGAGATGTTCGACGTCGCCCAGCTCCTCGCCCACCAGCCGCTCCCGCGCGGGCGCCGGGTCGCGATCGTGGGCAACTCCGACGCCCTCGGCCTGCTCGCCGCCGACGCCGCCGCCGCCGTCGGGCTCGTGGTCAACAAGTCGACCGCGCTGGGCGCCGACGCGAGCGCCGAGGACTTCGAGGACGCGCTGGACGCCGCGATCGACGACCCCGAGGTCGACTCGGTGGTCGCGGTCTACGTGCCGCCGATCAACGTCTCGGGCGAGGACGTCGCCAACGTGCTCGCCGCGGTGGGGGAGCAGTCGGACAAGCCGCTGGTCTCCTCCTTCCTCGGCGTCGAGGGCGTGCCCGAGCTCCTGCGCGTCCCCGACGTCGCCGGCTCCACGGCCGGCCGCGGCTCGGTGCCGTCCTACCCCGGCGTGGAGGCGGCGGTCCGTGCCCTCGCCCGCGTCGTCGACTACGCGGTGTGGCTGCGCACCCCGGACGGCGCGCCCGCCGACGCCGCGGAGGTGGACGCCCCGACCGCGAAGCGGATCGTCAACGAGCTGCTCTCCGCCCACCCCGAGGGCGTCGACCTCGACCCCGAGCACCTGACCAGGCTGCTGGCGGCGTACGGCATCGAGCTCTGGCAGACCCGGCCGGTCGCCACGTGCCAGGAGGCGGTCGCCGCGGGCAAGGCGCTGGGCTGGGACGTCGTGCTCAAGGCGACGGCCGAGCACCTGCGCGAGCGGCCCGACCAGGCCCACGTGTGGCGCAACATCGACACCGCCGCCGAGATGCGCGACGCGTGGCAGTCGCTGACCGCGCTCATCTCCGACGCCGAGCACGCCGGGTTCGTGGTGCAGAAGAACTCCCGTCCGGGTGTCCCGGTCGCCATCCGCAGCATCGAGGACCCGCTCTTCGGCCCGGTCGTGTCCTTCGGGATCGCCGGCCCGCTCACCGAGCTGCTGGCCGACAAGGCCTACCGGATCCCGCCCCTGGGCGAGCGCGACGCCGCCTCGATGGTGCGCGAGATCAAGTCGGCGCCCATGCTCTTCGGCTACCGCGGCAGCGAGGTCGTCGACGTCGCCGAGGTCGAGCGGCTGATCCAGCGGGTCGCGCAGCTGCAGAACGACCTGCCGCAGATCAGCTCGCTGGAGCTCTCGCTCGTGCTCGCGGGCGCCGACGGCGCCACCGTCCTGACCGCGGAGGCGCGGGTGGACCCGGTCACCGACCCGCGGTCGGACTGGTTCGTCCGGCGCCTGGCCACCCCGGCGGGGGACACGCTGCCGCAGTGACCCGCCGCGCGACCTAGGATCTGCGCCATGGTCATCTCCGACGCCCACCAGTTGCTCTTCGTGCACGTGCAGAAGACCGGCGGGTCGACCATCGACAACCGGTTCGCGGAGGTGCTCCCCGACGCGCGGCAGGTGCCCGGCCTGGACCGGCACGCCACGCTGACCCAGATCCTCGCGGGTGAGCCGAGCCTGTCGGCGTACTGGACCGTCGGGTTCGTGCGGAACCCGTGGGCCCGCCTGCTGTCGTGGTTCCGGATGGTTGAGCGCTTCAAGGAGCGCGCCGCGCAGGGTGGCCAGGGCGCGGAGGCCTTCCTCAAGCGCAACCAGTTCATCCGCGGCGTCGCCGAGAGCGGCATGGACTTCGAGGGGTTCGTCATGGAGGGCCCCGAGCGCTGGCCGCGGCTGCGCACGCCCCAGGTCCGCTACCTCACCAGCAAGACCCGGCGCGCGGACTTCGTCGGACGCCAGGAGACGCTCGAGGCGGACCTGCGGGCGGTCTTCGCGCGGCTGGACCTCCCGTGGGAGCCGCTCACGAGCGTGAACGTCGACCGCTCGCGTCCCGACTACCGCGAGCTCTACACCGACCCGATGCGCCGCCAGGTCGAGACCCTCTTCGCGCGGGACATCGCGACCTTCGACTACTCCTTCTGAGGCGAGCCGGAGCGCGTGCAAGACTGGCCGTCATGCGGAGCAGCAGGACCCCGGAGCTGAGGGACGCCATCGACCGGACCGGCTACTACCCGGACGTGGTCGCCGAAGGCGTCGACGCAGCCGTCGCGGGGGAGCAGGTGGTCTCGTTCTTCGTCCACCACGAGCCGACCTTCGACCGGGACGAGGTGCGCCGGCACCTGTCCGTCGTGGTGCTGACGCCGACGCGGCTGATCATCGCGCACACCGACGAGCACGAGGGCGACGACCTGCTGCCCGAGCCGTACACGTCGACCTCGACCGAGGCGATCTCGCTCACCTCGGTGAAGTCCGTCGTGGTGACCCGGATGATCGCGAACCCGACCGCCGGCCCGAGCCGCCCGGCCGAGGCCGTCGTGACGATCGGGTGGGGCGGCGTGAGCCGCGTCGACCTCGAGCCGGCCGGTTGCTCGGACCCGAGCTGCGACGCCGACCACGGCTACACCGGCGTGCTCGCCTCCGACGACTTCTCACTGCGGGTCTCGTCCGCGGCCGACGGGGCGGAGGCCGTGGATCGCCTGCTGGCCTTCGCGGAGTCGCTCTCCGCCCGGACCCAGTGACCTTCCTGGAGCCCGCCTACGGGCACCGCTCCCTCGGCGACGTCGTGCCCGCGGTGGGCGCCGCCCTCGGCCTGCCGCTGCGTCCGGCCGGGGATCCGGCGGGCCTCGAGCTCCCGGGCGCCTCGGCGTACGTCGTCTTCCTGGTCGACGGGCTCGGCGCCCGGCTGCTGGAGAGGCACGCGCACGCGGCGCCGTTCCTCGCCTCGCAGCTGACCGAGCAGGCCACCGGCACGGCCGGCGTGCCCTCGACCACGGCGACCAGCCTGACCTCCTTCGGCACCGGCCTGCCCCCGGGCGCGCACGGCCTGGTCGGCTTCACCTCCCGGGTGCCCGGCACCGACAAGCTGCTCAACGCGCTGTGGTGGGACAAGGACGTGGACCCGCTCGAGTGGCAGCCGCACCCGACGGCGTTCTCGCAGCTGCGCGAGCTCGGCGCGACCGTCACCGTGGTCAACAAGCGCGAGTTCGAGGGCTCCGGCTTGACCACGGCCGCGCACCGGGGCGCGGACTACGTCGGCGCCGACAAGGTCGGCGAGCGGATCGCCGCCGCCGTCGCCGCGTCGCGCGAGCCGGCGTCCCTGACCTACCTCTACGACTCCGACCTCGACTGGACCGGCCACAAGTGGGGCGTCGCCTCGCACCAGTGGCTCCAGCAGCTCGCGATGGTCGACGCCGAGGCCGAGCAGCTGCGCGAGACGCTGCCGTCGTCCGTGCGGCTGGTCGTCGTCGCCGACCACGGCATGGTCGACTCCTCGCCCGCGTCGCGGGTCGACGTCGACGAGCACGCCGAGCTCCGCGACGGGGTCGCGCTGCTCGGCGGCGAGGCCCGTTTTCGACACCTCTACTGCCACACCGGCGCCGTCGACGACGTCGTCGCGACGTGGACCGCGGTGCTCGGCCCGCGCGCGAGCGTGCTCACCCGCGCGCAGGCCATCGAGCGGGGCTGGTTCGGCCCGGTCTCGCCGTCGGTGCTGCCACGGCTGGGCGACGTCGTCGTGGCCGCGCACGACGACCTGGCCGTGCTGTCGTCGGTGGACTTCCCCTACGAGGCCTCGCTGGTCGGCCTCCACGGGTCGCTCACGCCCGACGAGATGCTGATCCCGCTGCTGGTGAGCTGACCTCCTCCTCGGCGCGCTCGGCCTCGGCCGGCTCCCGCTTACGGGTGGGCAGCAGGTCGGCGGCGGCGAGCGTGCCGATCGTCAGGACGGCGGCGACCGCGATCGCGGCGACGCCGAGCCAGACGAGGTGGATGTTGTCGGACATGGAGTTCCTCTCGGGCTTGGTGGGGACGGGGTCTCAGCGACTGCGGCGGCGGTCCCTGAGGTGGTCGACGGTGCGGTGCAGGGCGTACTGGCAGGCCACGGCCACGGTCAGCAGCGCGAGCACCTTCCACGCGACGTCCACGGGCACCTCCTCTCGGTCGGGGCTCTCGGTCGGGCGCTCAGCGGGTCGGGTCGAAGGGGCGCAGCTCGGGCGGGGTACGGCCGGT